>NZ_WUDQ01000297.1:0-4480 GCF_009827695.1 Paenibacillus sp. OT2-17
ATAGCTTGGGATGATTGAGGAGAGCAATGGCAATGCCCAGCCGCTGTTTCATACCCATCGAGAACTGGCCCGAGCGCTTTTTCCCGGTATGGGTCAAATCAACAATGTTCAGCACTTCATCAATCTGCGAATCAGGCAATCCCAGCAACGTTGTACGAACTTTGAGGTTCTCTCTAGCTGTCAAATTTTCATAGAGTGGAGGGGATTCGATCAGTGCGCCGATCTGAGCAAGATCTTTTCGGGACCAGGGTTTTCCTTGAAATAAAATCTCACCGGATGTCGGGCGTAGCATACCGGTTAACATTTTCAAGGTGGTTGATTTTCCAGCCCCATTTGGGCCAAGTAGTCCATAGACGGAATTCTCCTGAATAGACAGTGTGACGTTGTTCACCGCCTGTTGTCGTCCGAAGGTTTTGCAGAGATTTTTAGTCTGTAAAATAATGTTATCCATATCAGTTCATCCTTTTCATTTGTTCTGACAACTACTTTAAAGATCAATTCTAAGAACTTTATAAGGATTTAAAATATTAATTTCAAACTTTATGCATTCATGCACTATTCGCTATAATGGATACAGTGATTTAGGAAAGGGATGTAATCATGAAGAAGGTCATCGTAATCGGATCAGGAATTCTGGGGGCATCGACAGCATACCATCTAGCAAAAATGGGTGCTAATGTAATTATTGTAGATCGTAAAGATAAAGGACAGGCTACTGATGCCGCTGCTGGCATTATCTGTCCCTGGCTATCACAGCGACGCAATCAGGCTTGGTACCAACTAGCCAAAGCGGGAGCGAGTTTTTACCCTGGGTTGATTGAAGAACTCAAAAGCGAGGGAGAAACAGAAACTGGCTATGCTCAAGTGGGGGCTCTCAGTATTCATGATGATTTGGAGAAAATCAAAAAAATGGAGGAGCGGGCACACTTACGACAAGCGGATGCACCGGAAATCGGTGAAATTACCCGGCTAAATGAAAAAGAAACCCATGAACGGTTTCCTTTGTTAGTAGAAGGTTATCATTCTGTTCATATTAGCGGTGCCGCCCGAATAGATGGGCGTGCGCTGCGGGATGCGTTGGTCCGATCAGCACAAAAAAACGGGGCGGTCCTTATACAAGGAAATGCTACGCTTCAATATGAGTCCGACCATATAACGGGAGTAGTGGTCGGTGCACGAAGCTTCTCGTCTGACAAGGTCATTGTTTGTGCAGGTGCATGGGCAAATCAACTACTGTTGCCTTTGGGCATTCATTTTAAGGTTAGTTATCAAAAAGCACAAATTATGCATTTGCAGGTTTCTAATAGGCAAGACACAGGCACTTGGCCTGTAGTCATACCGCCTTCTGATCAATATCTGCTGGCTTTTGATAAACAGAAGATCGTAATAGGGGCGACTCACGAAAATGAAATCGAAGGTTACGATACGAGAGTAACAGCAGGTGGGATGCAGGAAATTCTGGATAAAGGTTTAGAATTGGCTCCTGATTTAGCAAACAGCACTTTTCAGGAGGTAAGAGTTGGTTTCCGTCCTTTTACACCCGGTTTTCTACCAGTGATCGGAGCTGTTCCAGGCTGGGATGGTCTTATAGCGGCAAATGGGCTTGGAGCATCCGGGTTGACCATGGGCCCCTTTATTGGAAATCAGCTGGCAAAGTTGGCACTTGGAATGAATTTAGATATCGATATCAATGATTATGATATTCGAAAAGCAATAGATGAAAGTTGATTCTTGACCGGAGAAATGAAGTCGCCACAATGGCGGCTTTTTTAGCGATATAAGATTTTTTTCTCAACTTTAAGTGAACTTATATCGCTAGCCGAAAAGGGCAATTACAGGTTTCCATTTTAAAGATTAGATAACCATCTAACCGTTGAGTAGTTTATAGAGATTGACTCATATTAATGTTCAAAACTCCGCTACGTAAGAACAAGATAAGTGACATACTAAAACAAATCACAGTAAACAGGCTAACGGAAATAAAACCACCAGAGTGTGCATATAGCATTCCCGCTGTGAAAGAGCCAACCGCCGTACCACAATACATAGAAGAATTGGCAAGTGATGAAATTGTTCCTCGTGCTGTAGCAGACAGGCTTTGAAGCAAACTCATCATAAGTGGAAAAATCATTCCAAGGATGAGGAAGATCAGGAAATATGTAATTTCGACATAAGTTACGCTAGGTAAATATGGAAGAAGTAAATAAAGCAGGCCGATGAAGATTATGCCATATTTCAAAGAGTGTCTAGCACCTACTTTATTAACTAGGCTACTACCAAATAAGCTGCTGATCGTATTTCCTAAACCAAGGAACAGAATTACCGTACCAATACTTGCAACATTGAGACTGAATTTATCGGAAAGCCATGTGCCAATAAAAGAGAAAGCAGCAAAATTTCCGAGTTGGAATAGGAGATAGGCAAGAAAAGCGACCTTAGGTGTTGATCCGCGTAGTAATGAACGATATCTACTCCCAATAGAGGAAGCCTTATGCTTCTGTACAGAAGCAGGTAAGGAGGGCAAGAGAACTGCAGTCAAAATAACGATCAAGAAGGTGCAGCAACCAATCATAATAAAAGGTGTTTGCCACCCTGTGGTAGCGAGATAGCTGCCGATGGGCACACCCAGCATTTGGGAAACGGCCAATCCTGCAGTAGCAACCCCCATGGCTTTTAATACTTTATGTGGTTGAACCAGCTGAGGAATGGCAGCCCAAACTTGAGGCGACGCGAAAGCGGCGCTAATCCCAGCCAATAAGCGAAAAGCAAACATGGTCCAAAAATCCGTGGCAAAGCCGCAAAGTAAAGTAAAGATACCAAAACCAAGCAAGCCGAACAGTAGCACTTTTTTTCGATTCCATTCATCTGACAAAGGTCCTGCAATTAAGGCAAACACAGCATAACCTAAAGCATAGGCCGAAACGATCCAGCCTGATTGCTCGATAGAAATGCCGAAACTTTCACGAAGAATAGGTAAAAGAGGCGATACAATGAACGTATCTGTGCCGATGAAAAACATGATAAAGAAAAACAAGGTGATAATTTTATTCAAAACTAATTCCTCCATTTGTTCTATTGTTCGATAATTTTCGAACATTAGAAATATAACATTGCAATATGTTATAATGCAACTATAATTCTTTATTCAGGTAGGTGAACGGATCTTGAGAACACTGTATCATCCTAGCGTTAATGAAATTACTCTATCTACAGTTTTATATGCCCTAAGTGACCCGATTCGGCTTAATATCATCAAGATTTTGGACGAAAAGGGAGAGCAATCCTGTAGCTCGATAGATATTTCGGCCCCAAAGTCAACCTTGTCCCATCACTTTAAGGCTCTTCGGGAATCAGGAGTCGTCCATACAAGAATAGAGGGTACCCAACGCTTTATTTCAATCCGGTACGACGATGTGAATTTACGATTTCCGGGATTGCTAGCGGCTGTACTGATGGGCTTGAAGCAATAAAATAAAGGTCTAGTTAGCATGATGCTGACTAGACCTTTATAGACGGAGGTAACGATAGAAAATCATAAGTTTCCGCTTATTTTGTAGTTAGAGGAAGAACAATCACTCTATACGTCATTCATCATGTCATTGAGATGCGAATTCTCCAACGATTGTGTTGTGGTTTGAATGTTTTTCAAGTAGTCGATTTTATAGATACAGGAATAGATCACATTTAATACATAGTCAAAGGCAATCTGCGATGAAAATGTACCAATCTTGGCATGTTTTACTTCGTCATTAGGCACCTGGATACAGATATTACTGAGTTTGGCCAATTCGCTTTGATTGGTTGCTGTAATTGTGATAAAAGGGATATTTTCATGTGCGAAATGCCGTGCTGCTTTTAAAAAAATCGGCGACTTTCCGTGATAAGTTAAAAAAACAGCGCAATCCTGTGTCGTAAGATTAGCCGTATGGTAAGCCCACTCAGACAGCTCCGTGGCTATAACCACATACTTGTTTATTTTCACCAATTTATTTTGGAAACTTTTCGCACGGATTTGTGAATCACCTAACGCATATATAAAGATTCTTTTCGCTTGATCCAGCAGTAGGGCTGTTTGCGACAATAAATCATCATCCATGAATGTAAAGTTTTTTTCAATCGTTTCTTTCATTAATTCTGCAATTTCTTTCGCTACTTGAAGTGGGGATTCATCAAAACCGAAAGGATAGTTGGGGTCTACATTGGAAATGTTCTGGGTATTCTGCTGAAATTCCCGAGGAAGTTTGATTATGAACTCCTTGAAACCAGATAGCCCAAGTTTATGTTTTAATCGATTAATCGCGGAATGCGAAGTATATGTTGCCTTTGCAAGCTCCTGAATGTTTAAGTGCAGGATACTTTCCTTATGAAGCAAAATATAGGATGCAATGCTTTTTTCGTTTGGTGTAAAGTTTTGCATTTCGGATAATTGCATCAGTATTTTCAACAGGTTCACTCCGGTTCAATTGAAATAACGTTTGAT
>NZ_WUDQ01000298.1:0-4460 GCF_009827695.1 Paenibacillus sp. OT2-17
CCGACGTTTCACTTCTTTGAACAGCTCTGCGACAAAATGAGCTTGCAGCGTCGGTTCTCCACCGGATACGGTCAATCCGCCTCCTGAAGAACGGTAATAGGCTAAATACGGCTCAATCTCAGCCAATACCTCCTCCAACGTCATCGGATTACCTTCATTCAAGGCCCAAGTGTCCGGGTTATGGCAATATTGACATTTCAACAAGCATCCTTGCATAAAGAGCACGAAGCGGATGCCGGGACCATCGACGGTCCCGAAGGTTTCCAATGAGTGTATGTGACCTTTCAACATGTTGCATCATCCTTCCCGCATCCGCTATGCGTGCGTCATTGTAATACTTATTTACATTGTACCGTGGAAAGTACGGTTAATAACATCCAATTGTTGTTCACGAGTCAGCTTGATAAAGTTAACGGCATAGCCGGAAACACGAATCGTCAGCTGTGGATAGTTTTCTGGGTGTTCCATTGCATCCAACAGTTGTTCGCGAGCAAACACATTGACATTCAGATGATGTGCGTGGCTTCCAAAGTAGCCATCCATCATCGAAACAAGGTTTGTTTTGCGTGTTTCTTCTTCTTTACCCAGTGCTTTAGGCACGATGGAGAAGGTGTTCGAGATACCATCTAGACTGTGTTCATAAGGCAATTTAGCCACGGAACTCAGAGATGCCAAAGCACCTTTTTTATCACGGCCGTGCATTGGGTTTGCCCCTGGTGCAAACGGTTCGCCTGCTTTACGTCCATCCGGTGTTGTACCTGTTTTCTTACCGTACACTACGTTGGAAGTAATAGTCAGTACAGATTGAGTAGGAACCGCATTACGATAAGCTTTATGCTTGCGAATCATGCTCATGAAGCTTTCTACCAGTTCCACAGCGATGTTATCTACACGGTCATCGTTGTTACCGTAGCAAGGGTATTCGCCTTCGATTTCAAAGTCAACAGCAATCCCTTTTTCGTTACGGATTGGTTTAACTTTTGCAAATTTAATGGCACTCAAGGAGTCGGTAGCAACTGACAGACCCGCAATACCACAAGCCATGGTGCGGAGAATATCACGATCATGCAACGCCATTTCAATGCGTTCGTAGCTATATTTATCATGCATGTAGTGAATAACATTCAAAGTGTTCATGTACAGTTTTGCCAACCATTCCATCATAGGTTTGAAGCGGCTCAACACTTCTTCATATTCCAGAACTTCACCTGTAATGGCTGGGAATTCAGGCCCTACTTGGACGCCAGATTTTTCATCTTTACCACCGTTAATTGCATACAGCAGAGCTTTAGCCAAGTTGGCACGGGCACCAAAGAATTGCATTTGTTTACCGATTTTCATTGCCGATACACAACAAGCAATACCATAATCGTCTCCATAAATCGGACGCATCAGATCGTCATTCTCGTACTGAATGGAGCTAGTTTCAATAGAAACTTTCGCACAATATTTTTTGAAGCCTTCAGGCAATTTTTCCGACCACAGTACAGTCAGGTTCGGCTCCGGTGCAGGTCCCAGATTGTAGAGGGTGTGCAGGAAACGGAAGCTGTTTTTAGTTACCCGAGTTTCTCCAGTTACGGACATACCACCAATGGACTCAGTAACCCATGTTGGATCTCCACTGAACAGTTCATTATAGTCAGGTGTGCGCAAGAACTTAACAATACGCAATTTCATAACAAAATGATCGACCAGTTCTTGAGCTTGTTCTTCTGTCATTGTACCCTCTTCCATATCACGTTGAGAGTAAATATCAAGGAAGGAAGATACACGTCCTAAGGACATTGCTGCACCATTTTGTTCTTTGATTGCTGCAAGATATCCAAAATATACCCATTGGAAAGCTTCTTTCGCATTGTTAGCAGGTTTTGAAATATCAAAACCGTGCTCAGCAGCCATTTGTTTCAGTTCATTCAAAGCACGAATTTGTTCAGAAATTTCCTCACGCAGACGAATTACGTCTTCTTCCATGGAATCAACTTCAAGGCTTTTCAGTTGCAGTTTTTTATCTTGGATCAAGAAGTCTGCACCATACAAAGCTACACGACGATAGTCACCGATAATACGACCACGACCGTATGCATCTGGCAGACCAGTAATGATACCAGCTTTACGAGCTGCTCTCATTTCATCTGTATAAGCGTCAAATACACCTTGGTTGTGAGTTTTACGAATATGAGTGAAAATATCAATGATACTTTCTGGTACTTCAAAACCATAGGCTTTACAAGCGTCGATCATCATCCGAATTCCACCAAACGGCTGCAAAGAGCGTTTGAATGGAGCATCTGTTTGTACACCGACAATTTGCTCTTTATCCCGGTCTAGATAACCCGGTTTATGTGAAATAATAGTGGATGGCGTATTCACGTCTACATCAAGCACGCCGCCGTTTGCCAACTCTTTTTTGGTAAGATCGGATACAATATCCCACAATGCAGTTGTGTTGGCGGTAGGACCAACCAAAAATTCTTCATTGCCAACATAAGGTAAGATATTAATTTCAATAAAATCGTTGACGTTGACTTCTTTAGTCCATTTGCCTTTTTTAAAACCTCTCCAGCCAGATTGTTGCTCTTGTAATTCTCTCTCAATCACCGACATGTAAATCCCTCCAAATTGTTTGGTCTTCCGGACTTGTGATTTTTTTCACGATAAAGCTATTTCTTGAGCCCGGCCTGTTCACCGATGCCTTACGCTCAGTGTCGGGACCTTTCTTACACCCTTATTGTAGAATAATGATAGAGTGTAGTATGTGATAAAAATCACAATATGAGTGATTTTTATCACTTTATTTTCCCTAGCTTCACGCCTATATCCTTAGCCTTGCCGTTCACCTCCCTTCCCAAACCAACAGGCCCTCTATATAGAGAGCCTGCATCGGTATTGAACGAGAAAATGCTTTTTCACAAGCCTCTTCGTACCTATTATATTATTGGTCAAAACGTCCGTAGAAGGCATTGCGATAGACATCAGCCAACTCAGTAACCAGCGGCAACTTCGGATTCGCAGTTGTACATTGATCTTCAAATGCGCGGTCAGCCAGATAGTCTACACGTGATTCGAAATCCTTCGCATCGAAACCAATTTGTTGGAACGATTCCTCGATACCGAGTGTTTTGTTCATCTTACGGATTGCTTCGATCAAGCTGTTAACCCCTTCTTCGGTGGTGCGTGCAGGCAGTCCCAGTATGCGCGCGATTTCTGCATAACGCTCATCCGCAACAAAGTGCGAATATTTAGGGAACGAAGCAAATTTTGTCGGTTTTTTCGCATTATAGCGAATAACGTGCGGCAGCAAAATGGCATTCGTGCGGCCATGCGCTGTATGGTATTGTCCACCCCATTTATGTGCAAGACTGTGGTTAATACCCAAGAATGCATTAGCAAACGCCATACCAGCAAGTGTGGAAGCATTATGCATTTTTTCACGAGCCAGCTTATCACCGATCAGAGCCGATTGTTCTAGGTATTGGAATACCAATTGAATGGCTTTAATTGCCAGACCATCTGTGTAATAATTAGCCATTACGGACACGTAAGCCTCGATAGCATGTGTCAGAACGTCCATACCTGTGTCCGCTACAGCTGTTTTAGGCAGCGAATATACAAACACTGGGTCAATAATTGCCACATCAGGAGTCAACTCATAGTCAGCCAGCGGGTACTTCGTGTTGCCCAGGTTTTTGTCCGTAATTACTGCGAACGATGTAACTTCGGAACCTGTACCCGAGGTTGTAGGGATAGCTACAAATTGTGCTTTTTGGCCCAGACGTGGGTACTTGTAAATCCGTTTACGGATATCCATGAATTTTTGTTTTAAGTTATTGAAATCAGTATCTGGATATTCATAGAACATCCACATGCCTTTAGCCGCATCCATTGGCGAACCGCCGCCCAGTGCGATGATGCAATCCGGTTGGAAACGTCTCATCATTTCTGTACCACGTTCTACCGTAACTGTCGATGGATCTGGCTCTACTTCAGAGAACACTTCGATAGCTACCGGTGTTTGGCGTTGATGCAGATAATGAATAACACGATCCACATATCCCAGTTTTACCATCATAGGGTCCGTGATAATGGCTACACGTGTGATATCAGGCATTTTAGCAAGATACTGTGTCGAATTTTTTTCAAAATAGATTTTGGAAGGTACTTTGAACCATTGCATATTCACCGTCCGTTTCGCCACCCTTTTCACATTAATCAAATTGACTGCCGATACGTTCGACGAAGTCGAGTTACGACCGTACGAACCGCAACCGAGTGTCAACGAAGGAAGATTGGTGTTGTAAATGTCGCCAATCGCACCATGTGTGGAAGGTGCATTTACAATGATACGTCCTGTTTGCAGACGGTTTGCGAAGCGAGCGATAACGTCCTCATCGTTCGAATGAATAGCGGACGAGTGGCCCATGCCCCCGAATTCCACGACTTCAGCAGCGCGTTGAATACCT
>NZ_WUDQ01000299.1:0-4443 GCF_009827695.1 Paenibacillus sp. OT2-17
GCCCGCTGGGATATCATAAACGCCATTTCACAGCCTCCTCCACACCTTATTCGTGCACCTTATCTTCCATTATAAACCACTCTGCGTCCATACACTATTTCCTTTGATGATATGAGAGCGTATGAGAACCCTTCATCTCTTGTGACCTGTTTTAAGATGGCGAGAGATATAGAATGAGGCGATATAGAGTAGTGTGCGAAGCGCTGAGAAATGATTTTATTGTTTTTACTATTATGAATTTTTCATATGTTGAAATAATGTAATTAAAGCTAAAAAAATAGAGTTACAGATTACGAAGACTGGATTAATTGTTTTAAGGCCTCCGTATCGTTACTTGTCAAAACAGGAATATATTCTGTTATTTTTTGGATGTCCCAGTCCCACCATTTCAGGGTTTGTAGCATAGCTATAGTTTCCTCATCAAACCGATAACGAATTAACTTCGCAGGATTTCCTCCTACAATGGAATATGGCCGAACATCTTTAGTCACCACGGCGTTTGACGCAATGATCGCGCCATCACCAATTTGAACTCCGGGCATAATGGTAGCGTTGTAACCAATCCAAACATCATTTCCAACCACAGTGTCCCCTTTGTAGCCCCCACTTAAATTGGGTAAACCAACTTCCCAATCTCCGCCAAACGCTCCAAAAGGAAAAGTCGTAAATGCATTTGTATTATGATTAGCACCATTCATAATAAATTTGGCTTTGGCTGCAATCGCACAAAACTTACCAATCTTTAATTTGTCCCCTATAAAATCAAAATGATAAAGGACATTTTTCTCAAAATCCAAAGGGTTATCATCATCGTCATAGTAGGTATAATCCCCGATTTCGATATATGGATTAACCACTACATTGTTCAAAAAACACAGACTTCTAATATTTTTCATCGGAAAAACGCTTCTTGTATCTGGACCACTCATTTTGCGACCCTCCCATATGGTTGTTCCTTCACCTAACTGGTAAAGGAACATCCAGTCTATCAGTATGCATACTATTAAACAAATGTAGATAGAAAAGTATCCCTTGGCCTTAGTTCTTGGCTTTGGGATACTCATGTGAACATATGTGATTGGGTTATCAAATCAGGCTTGCTTTTGTAAGGCTGGCGGACCTCCAGTCGGGCGAGGACGAACCCGAAGCCCCACGATCCATTTGCCCAGAGGCAAGCGTGCCAGTAGCCATGTTCCGGCAACGGAAAAGATCATACAGAGAACGAACGAAGCCAGCGTACGAAGAACGTGGCTCCAGTCTGCAAAAAACGTCTCGTCAAAATAATAGGTCACACGCAGCATAAAGGCATGCATGAGATACGCTCCATAGGACAACGTTCCGATGGCCGTCAGCATACTCGCCGCACGTCCCCCCTTATGAGCAATCCACGTCGCTACCCGATAAGCTACAAAAATAGACGCGACGCAATATACAGCCATGACCGGACGCAGCAAAGACAAATAGTTAAAGGAAAGAACTGTACCTCGCGGCGTCTGGAACTGACCGATCATCTCGTACAGTAAGTAGCCTGTAATCACGATAAACAACGGCCAGTATATCATCTGTGCTTTGGTTACCCAAGCATTCCAACGCTTGACGTTCATCCCGGCTGCCGCTCCTAACACAAAATAAAAGAAAAAGTAGATCACATTCCGGTCAGCGTACAAGGTAAACCAAGAGGTAATGACCGGAAGCTGGAGCTTATCCATCGCTTGGTATACGGGTCCAACGGCGAACATGAGCAAAATATATAGCACGCCGAATCCAGCCAATGCAGCGGGTCGCCATTTTGACGGCAGTAGCGCAGACAAATGACGGACCGCATAACGAAACACGGGAAATAACACATAACATTGGATAATCATAACGATGTACCATAGATGATAGCTGCTTTTCCCGTTCAATAGCTTCTGGAAAAAATCCAGCGGGTGAATATATCCACCACTTTGGGCAAGCTGATTTCCCAATTCGTATAAAAGAGACCATATGATATACGGAACGATGATGTCCATGAATCTTTTACGTAAAAACGTTCCGTACTTTAAGACCCCATCATAATTGTAAAATAGCACCATGCCCGTGATAAACACAAACACCGGAACTGCAAATTTGGAACACAGCAGTAAAAGTGTCATCAAAACCCCGTCCTGGATGCGCGCCCCCTGCGCAACCGCATAATGTGCGACGGAATGCTGAAGAACAACGGCGGCAAAAGCCAGCCCTCTTAGCAAAGCGACTTCGGAAATTCTCTCTTTTTGACTCATGTCACTCTCCTGTTACATCTAGCAATTTATAAATCCAGTATTTTTCAAAATCCTCAAATCTATTATAACGACAATTCTGTAAAAATATATAGAAGGATAAACGTGCCAACAACAAGCAAAGCATCATTTATCTCAGGTTTATTCTATGTTTCACTAACATGTAAAAGCAGCAGTCTTCCCTCTCGGGGAGACTGCTGCTGTAGAAACAACCTATATACAAAGGAGATAGGAAAGCCTGTTAAATCACGTTCTCAACTAGCCGTTAGTTGTTTACAGGTTCCTTCTAGTATCTGTGTACGCATCTGTCCGCGTATCCGCCACCGTATCATCATACGTTCTGTAACGATCCGCATTCAGCGAACGGTTGGTGCGGAAATATCATAAACATCCCTGTGATGGTCAGCAGAATCCACCAGCACTAAAATCTTGCCCTGATCGACGTATGTCTCGTATTGACGTGCATCATCTTCTGGAATGCCTAGCCCGACCAGTCCACCGACCAAGCCACCTGCTCCCGCTCCGACAGCTGCTCCGGTAAGAGTAGCCGCGATAGGTCCAGCAGCAAGGATCGGTCCGATACCCGGAATAGCCAAGGCCCCGATGCCTGCCAGCAAGCCAGCAACGCCGCCCACAATACCGCCGGTAGCCGCCCCTGTCGCTACACCCTCCGGTGCTTTGGTGCCTGTCTCTTCACTAATCGTCCTTAGCTCGTCACGGTCACGGGTGATCACAGAAATTTCACTGCTTGGGATTCCTTTGCTCTGCAATTGTCCTATCGCACGAGATGCTTCCTGCTCTGTATCAAAAACACCAACAATTTTCTTTTCATTATAATCGTTTAAGTTATTAGCCATAATAGTTACCTCCCAATATTTTGGTGTTGAGTGGTTCGTCTTTCATTACCCCGCCATTATGACGTTTAAACGATTTTACGAAAATTCAAAAGTCGATACCCTTCAATTTGAAACCATTCTATAAAAGTTACATATGGAGCCACTGCGCAGTCAGATAGTGCTTCCCATCGCTGTTGTACCCAGATTTCCTGAATGAACGTGCAAGAGTAGAAACCTGGAGACAAAGGCGACCGCTTCCGCTTGTACAGCACCATTCTGCCTACTCCGTTTTTATGTGAATTTTTTGAATTCAGCTTACTACTTCTCACACCGTTCTGTCGCATAATAAGACAGTTGCTGGTCAACGCTTTGGCTTTGACCTGTTGGTCGCCACAGCTTCCAGTGGATCATCCGGCCAATAATGCTTGGGATATCTGCCCTTCAGGTCCTTTTTGACTTCAAAGTAAGCCTCGCTCCAGAAGCTGGACAAGTCGGACGTCACTTGGACAGGTCGCTGGGCAGGTGACAGTAAATGCAATACAATGGGTACGCGTCCGCGTCCAATAAGAGGCGTATCCCTCATACCGAACAACTCTTGTAGTCGTACGGCCAGCGCTGGTGCCTCAGGATTCGAATAATCGACAGGAATGCGGGAACCGCTGGGTACGCGGATATGCGTCGGCGCTTCCTGATCAAGCTGCTGCCGCTGTTCCCAATCTAGCCTGCCTAGCAGCAATGCAGCACTGTCCAGCCGTTGCAAATCGGATACATTTTTGGCTCCTAGAGCAAAAGGCAACAGCCACGATTCCAGTGAATCCAGCAATGCCGATTCCGTGCAGTCCGGCCAGTCCTCAGGGGCCGAGAAGTGCATAAAAATCAAACGCGCCTGCAACTGGAGGGTTTGCCGATTCCATGACAGCAGCTTTAGACCTCGTTCACGGACACCCTGCATCAAGGCAGCAGCTACTTCCTCTGCCGGAGGTCGCTCATAGGACGTTTCCTTTAAGACAAGTGAGCCCAGCCACAGTACTTTGCGGGCTCTCACTGCTGAGGCGGAGCTATCCCAGTATACGTTAGCTTGTTCCAACAGCATTTCACTGCAATGTTCGACCAGCTCTTGCAGTTCAATTGGTGCCGCCAACTGAATAGCACCGTCTGCTCCCTCGTCGTCCACTTCAGCGGCGACGAGATAGGACGAACGCGACATCCACTCCACTTGTCGGAGTCGCGCCCCCCGACCGCCGCTAAGCAAAAAGCGGCCATCCCCCCGGCCCTGCGCGATCCGATCCGGGTACGCAAAGGCCAACAGCAGCCCGCAAGCCGCGGAGCCGTCAGGCTCGTCCTGC
>NZ_WUDQ01000029.1:0-25035 GCF_009827695.1 Paenibacillus sp. OT2-17
CCAACAACCTGCCCTTTGAGGACGGAACTGTAGACGTCATCACCTGCTCTCAATCCTTTCACTGGATGGACCCCGAGAGCACGCTTCAGGAAGCGGGCAGGGTCTTGGCTCAGGGCGGCGTGTTCGCGGCCTTTGACTGTGACTGGCCTCCGGTGCTGCAATGGCAGATAGAGCAAGCTTATACAGAGCTTATCACCAAAGCGGATACCCTTTTGGAACAGGAAGCCCCAGTAGAGCAACAAGCTCATAAATGGAGCAAGGATCAGCATTTAGCTAATCTGCACCGCAGCGGACAATTCCGATATACCCGGGAGATTGTCTTCCATAACCGTGAGCAGTGTGACGCAGCTCGTTATACAGGGCTCGCTCTCAGCCAAGGGGGTATTCAAAGTCTCTTCAAACTTGGCAATCGAGCGCTTGACGTCGATATAGCCCGCTTCGTGAAGCTGGTAGAGAATCATTTTCAGGGCAGAACACTAGACATCCTGTTCAGCTATCGTATGCGGCTCGGCATCAAGTAGAAAGGAATCAAGGTCATCGTGGATGATACGCTCTTCGGCTTAGGGCAAAAAAGACTCTCCCTCGCCTCGTAAAAACGAGTGCGTACAGGAGAGTCTTTTTTGCTTCAATAGATAGCCACAGTCATATGCTTGCAAACCCTTAGTCACAGTTCCGATGCGTCTTCGACTTAGGAAGAGCGAACAGCCAATAAGTGCGCCAACCGGTCAGGATAGTCCGTGATGATGCCGTTCACCCCGGCCTCCAGCAGACGCTTCATTTCTTCTGGCTCATTCACCGTCCATGGGTGGTATACGACGCCTAATGCCAAAGCCTCTGATACAGCTTCTGGCGTAACAACTTGTTTGTAGGCATGGAGTGCTGTTACTCCGAATTGGGTTGCATACTTGGATGGACGAACCATAATTTCGATATACAGCGCCCCCGTCTTGATTTCAGGAGCAAGCTGCGCACAGAGCGCCAGCGATTCGTGATTGAAGCTGGATATGATTACCCTCTGTTCCAACCCAAAACGCTTCACGGCAGCAATGACCTCTTCCTCCATACCCGGATAGAGATAAATGCTGTTTTTCAACTCTAAATTAATAATTGTATTCGAGGACTGGGCTAGTTCCAGTAGCTCATCCAACATCGGGACCCGCTCACCTCGGAATTTCTCATCAAACCAACTGCCCGCATCCAGTTTATTTAATTCTTCCAGCGTAATATCCCTTACATCCAGTGAGCAACCTGTCGTACGCTCCAGCGACTCATCGTGAATCAGCACCAGATGCCCATCTTGGGTACGCTGCACATCCGTTTCTATACCTGTTGCTCCCAGTTCCAAGGCGTGGCGGAATGCCGCCATCGTATTCTCAGGACATACACCTGAAGCTCCGCGGTGTGCGAAATTAATCACCTTTTCGGTTACAGTCACAACATAACCCCTCCTGTCATTTCACAGGAACATTATACCTGCTCATTGTTTGGGCTGTATAAAATATTCGTCACAGCTACCACTTCTTCTATGCCGTTTGAACAATTTTCCTGATCCAATCGGAATAAAACGTATTCCCGTTCCGTCGATCAAAATCAGCCGCCGCTGACTCTGCCAGTGGCCTAAAATACGCAATGATTTCTGTCAATGTGCGATCCTCTTTACCCCATTCTAAGGAAGCCGGCAACCGGATCAATCGTTTTTCTCCCGAAGTATCCAACTTTTGTAGCAGACTCACCATCGTCGCGTAAAAATACATCTGCTCCAGCCCGCTCTCATAGTCCAGCGCCATATGTAGATGACGCTCTACTACTTCGATTCCTTGAACCGGATCAGCAATCGCCAAATATTCGATATGCTCCGCTATCGTTTTTAGGAAGTCGCGGTCATCCCGAATTAGGCGATAGCCTTTGCGATGATTGTCCTTTGCCTGATCAACCTCGCCTTGACGATAAAGCGGCAACAGCACCTGCGAGAGCGTCACATGTGGTACTTCTGCACATTTCATCCGTCCCGACAAAATCGGTTTTGCCACGGCAAGCGCCTGCTCGTTTTCTCCAGTCAAGTAATAGAACCGTACCATCTGGCTCTGCTCACAGGCCTCACAATCACTCATACTGTCCGACTCAATCAAGCGGAAGGTATCCAGATACCGCCGTGCTTCATCCAGTTCACCCATGTCCATCGCAATGCGGAACTTATAATAGTAATATGGACGCTCATTATACCCGTATTCGGCATAACGTCTGCGCATATCCTCCGCCAGATCTTCTATTTGAGTCTTCGATATATTGGAAAAGCTGCATACCTTACCGAGTATCCATTTGTAATTCCACAACAGCTCATCTGCGTCGTATTCCTCTGGATTTTGATCAAATTGGCCCAACTGCCACGAAAAAGCAATCAGCGACTTCAATGGATATCCGTTAAAAATAGCGCAGTCTACAATCTCTCCCCGGATTTCATAAGCGAGTTCCTTCAATCCGGAAGTATCTGCCAAGCGGACTGCTTCTTCCAGAAGCGCCAGCTTTGCCGCCCCTCCTGGCAGATCCTGCGCCTGCTCCATCAAATCATATATCGTATCTTCCATTTGGCTCCCCCTATAATTACGTAATTACGAATTTTGTCCGTTCCCTAATCCCCAATTGATAAAATGTAGTACACTCCGATTCATCAGTCCCAACTCACTGCGGTTCATCGGGTAGTGCCCCATCATAAGCGCATTCACATACATCATTTCTGTAGCAGCCGTGACCATCTGCGTATCGGTAGCTTCAAGAATCCGCGCCACCACCGGGTTGTTCAGATTAAAGTATAAGGTGGAATAACCCGAATTCTGCTGGACTCCTGCTTTCAGACTATCAAGCACATTGGAAAAAAGTGAGGTTGTCTCCTCAACCGTGTTTTCCATGGAGCGCAAGGTCAATGCATCCTGAGAAATGGTATACAACACTGGCAAACTCGCAGGCTCAAAACGCTTCAACTCAGCGCGGCAACGCATCGGCTGCAAAGCAGCATCCATGACACGTAGCACACCGTAATAATTCTCGCGCTCTTTCTGTGTTAGCCCGGTAAATGAAAGAGATACTTCCTCAGGGCTAAGACGCTCTGTTTGTAGGTTAGAGTCAATCCAATGCAGCTTTTCCAAAATGTCTGAATCATAAATATAGCCGCCATTGATCACCAACATGGATTGCGCCGCCGCCACATGCGTAATCTGACGATACTCATCTACTGTCGATGTGTAATGCAACGGACGTCCGTCCGCCTCTCGGATCAGTTCTTTCAGCTCACGCCGACCAAATGTACTTTCGAAGGAAAACCAACGGTACATTATCCGCAAAAATTCATCATCCTCCACGGCGAGCGCCTTCATGGACAGCTCATGCAAACGAATCCAGTGCTGCAAGCGGTCTGGCTCATACTGCGCCATGCGTAGCAGTTCTTCCCGAATACAGGTACCCAGTTCAGAACGAACATCGTCAAGCTGCTCATTTTCATAAAAATACTCACGTGATGCCGTTGGTTGCAATTCATCTGTCCAAATTAGGCTTTTAATGAAGAATGCCCATTCCGGCAAAACATTTTCCGCCTTGTCCGACACCAGCATATGCTTCAGATACACCCGATGCAGCCGCTTGCTGTTCAGATTAACACTGCGAGGCAAAATGAATGCAATCCCGCCTGTTCTGCCTGATGCCGTCCGCAACGGTATAAAATCACTGAAGCGCTTGCCCATCAGGCGATAGCCTAAATCCAGCACCTCACTACGGCGACTCCGCAATTGTTCGGGATCCTGCATCCAGCTCGTCGATGGAAGATTGACGCGCTTGGTCTCCCCGTCTACAGACAGCATGACCGGATACGGCAGCAACGCACCATAATAGATTAAAGACTCCTCTACGTGCGCTGGCTCATAATAAAACTCACTTCCCGGCTTGCAGCGCAAATAAATTTGCGTCCCTACAGGCAGCTCGGTTTCCAATCGACGAATCGTATACGTCCCATCCGGCTTCCCTCTCCATTCCATGGAGATGCCTTCCTTCACCGAGCGGGTCAGCACTACAATTTCATCGCTCACCATAAAGCAGGATAGTAACCCAATCCCAAAGCGTCCGATAAACGAAGTCTCAGAAGCCAGCAAATCGGCTCCCTTCTTGGAAGACTGACCGATAATCGACAAAAAACGGTGAATGTCTTCTTCTGACAATCCAATGCCGTTATCCTGAATCATCAATACCTGATGCTCCCCAGAACCAGATAACTCCACGATGACTTTACCTTCATAGTCGTTACTCTCAGAAGCTGTATCTCCAAGAGCCTTGTCTTCTTTCAGTACTTTACTTTCAGCAACAACCTTCCGCAGCTCCTTGCGAGCCGTGATCGCATCTGTTGCATTTTGCAGAACCTCACGTATAAACACTCGTGGACTGCTATATAAATGATTGGCTAAAATATCAATCATACCGCCCAAGTTCACTTGAAAACGATATTGGTCTGTCTGACTCATACAGATCATTCCCTTCTCGAAATGCTACAACCACCATTTGGATTTAAACAGACTATCTTTTAAAGTATAACGTGGATTTAAGTCGGATTGCACACCCTGCATTTCAGATATCAATACGTTGACAACGATATAATAGGGTCTTTTTTCACCTAGGAAGTATGGCACTGGGTCTAATTAACTTCATAAAAATGTACGGAGTATGAGCACTTAGTGAATAAGGATCATCTTTGTCTAGTTAAATTTAGTAATAAACATAATATTTATTTAAAATTGACCCTTCTCTTAGAAACCTATATCTATGGAGGGACAAATGGCTCATTTTACGCAAAAAGCTCGCATTGCCGCTCTTGTAATACTCTTACAAGAGAGAATGCGAGCTTATTTAGATACAGTCGAAGCTGTACCTTTTACAGAAGAGAATTAATGAGACTTAGCGAGACGGATAACGTTCCACGATGCTTTGCCCAAATGAGCTTTTACAATTCCGTCTTCAAGCTTGGCGTTGCCGCCGTTGTGAGGCGTAACTTTTTCACCGGCTGGACTGTTGGTCGCTTTAAGATCATCGTGCTCCAATACAGTATGCTCGACAATGCGGTAGCCTTCAAAACTGCGTACATCTACTGTCAACTCCAGCGATTCAGACAAATGACGGTTCACTGCAAAGACAGTCAGTGCGTCTCCCTCTTCATCATAAACTACAGCGCTGTCCAGATAAGGAATGTCTGTGAAGTCCTTGGAATCGTATTTTTCCGAGTCCACCACAGGCATCAACGATATCCCACGACCATAACGGGAGGCATGCAAATACGGATAGAAAATCGTTTGTTTCCACGCCTTTCCGTTATTCTCGGTCATGATTGGCGCAATAACGTTGACCAGTTGGGCGAGGCAAGCCATTTTCACACGATCCGCGTGGCGCAGGAACGTAATCAACATGCTGCCTACCAACAATGCATCCTCAAAGTTATAGATATCCTCAAGCTGCGGTGGTGCCACAGACCACGGATCAATTTTTTTGTCCGCATCATTGGAGTGATACCACACGTTCCATTCGTCAAAGCTGAGCATCATTTTTTTCTTGCTGCGTTTTTTTGCTTTGATATAGTCACAAGTCGAAATGACCGTATGAATAAAATGATCCATATCCATAGAACGTGCCAGATAATTAGCCGTATCATTGTCATGATTGCCGTAGTATTGGTGCAAGGAAATATAGTCGGCTACCTCATAGGTATGATCCAGCGTGGTTGCTTCCCATTCCGGGAACGTTGGCATCGTAGAACTGGAGCTGCCACAGGATACAAGCTCAATGTCAGGATCGATCAGCTTCATGGCTTTTGCAGATTCTACAGCCAGACGACCATATTCTTCTGCTGTCTTGTGACCAATTTGCCATGGGCCATCCATCTCGTTACCAAGACACCAGGTTTTAATCTTATGTGGTTGCTCTACACCGTGACTACGACGTAGATCACTCCAATAGGAGCCACCTGTGTGGTTGCAATATTCCACCAGATTACGCGCAGCATCAATTCCGCGCGTACCCAGATTAACCGCCATCATGACTTCGGAACCTACATCCTTGGCCCACTTGAAAAATTCATTCGTACCCACTTCATTCGGCTCGACCGTTCTCCACGCCAGCTCCAACTGTCTAGGTCTGGACGCGACAGGGCCGACACCGTCCTCCCAATTGTAACCGGATACAAAGTTTCCTCCCGGATAGCGTATAATAGGAACATCAAGCTGTTTTACCAACTCTTTAACATCATTTCGGAAACCGCTTTCATCACTAGTTGAATGAGTAGGCTCGTAAATGCCGCCATATACGGCACGCCCGAGATGCTCTACAAAAGAGCCATAAATGCGTTTATCGACTTCAGCAATACGAAAAGATTTGTCTACAATCATCTTTGCTTTTACAGCTGCTGCCACCTAAACCATCCTCTCTGAATGCGAAAATAAAATCCGTTGTACCACCAAAACTAAGAAGCCGTTTTATTTACGGTTTTAATATAACACACCATATTTATTATAGTCAACATTATTATTAAATACTTAATATATTTATTAACGTTAATGATAAACGATAAGCAATTGGTTACGTACTTCAAAATATTTCGTTTTATAAACAAACTTATTGAGTGAATAACCACTTTGCTAAATAGAATAACGGATTACAGGTGGGTTCAAAATAGTGCCTACTTCCATATCTTGCAGTCTGTTTTAAATAGTGAATATCAGTCTACCAACAGTTGTTCTAAATATGTATAAATACCACCTATATCGCCCACGTTTAAATTCGAGAGGACCCCTTCTTTCAAATATCCCTGCTCTGTCCGTATAGATATATAAATACGTTCAGTTTCCGCTTTCACCAGGATAGAAAGCTCAATATCAACGTCTAATAAAACTCGTTCTTTGGTGCAATGCGTAATATTCGTAGCCTCTACACACAAAATAGCAATATCCGTATAAGCGTTATATGCCATTGTACCCGCATTATATAACAGTTCCTGTAATCCATTGCTTGCATTCGAAGGGAGCGTATACTCCATATCATGCAACACTGCCGCGGACTGGTCCACCGCGATCCAGCTTTGATATCCATCCCGGGCAAATTGCCCTCTCAACTCATGCAAAAAATAAATAATGTCAATGTCCTTGTCATAATAAATACAAATAAGCGGAATGCGAGAATCCTCTATTGCGATTGCCTTCTCCCGCGTCATAAAGAGCCCCCCCTCTTGCTGCCACCAGCGCAAATAGCAAGATGAAAAATTCAGTGCGGGGATATGTCGTTGATTTTTAGAGATATAGACGACATGTTTTCCATAACGTGAAGCCAATTGCTCCACTTCCTGCAAAATTACTGGCTCCATTTCCCCTAGCAAGACAATCGTATCTGTAAGGTCGTATACCCGTTGTCCACCTTCGAGCGCTGTGTCCTGTTGTTCTCGCTCCCGCAGGATGGCTTGTTCGAAGATCGCAGCAATTTTGTCGCTAGGGAGTTGAGCTTCACATTGGGTCTGAAAATAATAGGGTGCTTTCGAGCTAATTGCACAATCCTCTATGAACACATAGGCGCGCCGGATCCAATCCGGATGTCCGTAATGCATTACGGGGATTATGGTATCCTGTATCGGAAGATAACTATACTTATGTAAAATATGTTTTAGCTTTTCTATGGAAGGAACACGCTTGGACTTCTGCAAAACTTTACATACCTGTGCTGTAACGAATGGAGTGGCATAGCTATTGCTGTTGGGACATTGTACAGCCTCTCCAGCTGCACCTATCAGTTCATGCTTGGCAAAAGCGGTAAAATCGATACCGCTTGAGAATGCCTTCTCAGCATCATATGTATATTGCCCTGCTGTGAGTATACCGCTATGATCGCAGCGCACACCAATCACATTGGCAAAAGAGGCCGGATAAGTAAGAAGTCCTCCGTTTTGTGCAGCACATACCATAACTAATCCTGCCATAGCTGCATCATTTACAGCTTCCCGCAGCATGCTTCGATCTCGATAATTTATACTCCCCAGGCTGATATTGGCTACCTGCACATCATGCTTTACACACCAATCCAGCGCGGCACAAAGCTGAGTTGCATTTCCTTTTCTATCGTTCATTATTTTCACACTGCTAATGATCGCATCTGGAAAATACGCTTGTACAATAGCTGCACATAGCGTACCGTGATTTAAGGTACGTCCATCTTCTACGTCTCCATGAGCTATTTCGACGTTATATAATAATTGGGTGTTTAAAAAGCCAGCATTAACCCCGTCGTCAATAATGGCTACATGGATCTTGCCATTCATTTTTTCTCCCCCTGTCTCTTCGGATTGTGAAATGAATCTCACGGCTCTGTTCCGTTCCATTAGAGTAAGCGGAGGGTGCCTCTGCGAACGATAGCGTTCGTCTGAAAGCACCCTCCTAATTTAGCGAACCATGCACATGATAGCCGGATCAGACCGCAATATTTACCTTCGTGCCTGCAGTCTTCGCCCCGTCTTTAGCCGAGTCTAGATAGGCATTGAGCTCTTGTTCAGTCCACACCCTGTCTGCCTCTGCATTCGCCTCCTGCTCATCCTTGGGTTCGTCCCGATCTGTAATCATCGGTTCGTTATTCACTGCTTCGCTGATACGCTCATTAATATTCGCAGCGATTTCCATGATCTTTCCATTAAGTCCTTCTGCCTTTTCACGCAAAGCCGCTGATTTTGCAGGGTTAGCGTTTTCCCACCCCTTAGCCTCGCTTCCCAATGTGATTTGTGCCGTTTTGGCTATTTTGGCACTCTTCAACTCATTGTTTGCAGATACAATACTATGCATTGTATAAGTGATCAATCTTTGCTGCTGCTCCTCAGCAGTCTTAGGCGTATATTCTTCCTTTTTGCCTTTCTGAGCTTCTTTTTTACTTTCCTCATCCATGCCTAAAGCCTTTTTTTGCTCTTCCAGTGACTGCTTTTGAATGTTCTCGTCAATTTGCTGAATCTGCTTATCTATCTCTTCCATTTCAGCTTTTACAGCTTCCGGACCGAGACCACGCTTGAGAGCATTACTTAAATAGTCCGAACGCCTCTCCATCAAACTTTGCTTTTGCTCTGTCAATTGTTGAATAACCTTGTTTTGTGGCTTGCCTATACCCTTCCTTTCAGCCTGAGCGGAAAGGGAATGCCGTAGTTCAAGTCGGTTGTTATCTGCGGTGCGGAACGGCGATTGGTGAGATGATGTAAATGATACATTCATCCTAAAACCTCCAATTCTCTTCTAAATGAGGATTTTTCAAAAATCCTGAAATAAGTGATTCTAGAGGTATATCGGATTTTTTTGTATGTTTTTGTATGTTTTATCATCATTTTCACAAATCCTTCATTCCTTTTCCACTGTTAAGCAGTCCTTTATCGTCTCATACAAGCTGTTATATGTAAGCAACCCCCCTCCCACTATACGCTCTTCCGGAATTAGAATAGCAAAGCTTTTTTCCACTTCAAATAATAGATATACCAGATCTCTGGGGAACAACCCCATATCAGGACCCAGTAATGTAGCCTCTTTATTTATCTCACCCGCTTTTATTTTAAAAAGCATCCAAAATATATTTTCCAGTTTCATTCCTGTTCCCGTTACATCCTGAGTAAAGTTCATGTTCTTCCCTCCATTACAACTGAACTACGTGATGATCAACCGAAAAATAATGTAAAATATCCTTCGTCAGCCTATTCATATCTTCATCGTTGGACAGATGGAGTACAGGCACGGAATAATTGGAAAACTCCTGCTTTTTCTCTTCCACGAAACGATGATCAACAGATGCATATTGCATATTGACTGTGGAAGAAGAGTAACTGTCGAATACATTGTTACATATGGCATATCCTAATAATGAAGAGGAAAAACGGTTTTCCATGTACTGTTTCACATGCTCCAAATATTTTATATTGTATTCATCATAGTGAAGACAACAGATTAGGCCATCCGCTCTAACAGCGCGGGATACCAAAAATGAGGTTACTCCAAAATAATTCGTGAACGTATTGTTAAAGGGAACAATCCCACCTGGAATGCCCACGAGTATTAGATCAGGCTTTTCGCTCTGCTCTATTTTTTTCAAATACCGATTAAACATGATAATCTTCTGGGTTTCCGTCATACCGCTCTCAAACATAAACTGTGGAAAAGAATGTGCACCAATCAGCTCCCCGCATCCATTAGATGTGATTTGCGACACCCGATATCCTTGTGCTTCAAGCTTCTGCCGAAGGTTAAGCTGCAAATTAAGCTTATGCGTTCGCTCGTTCAGCCCTAATACAAACAGAACCGGTGTAAAAAAATCATGAATAACAGAGCCCGGGTCAGGCGGTAAAATATCTTTCGTGCGTACATCAAATGTATTTTTTAAAATCAGCTTGTCATCTTGCTCCTCACAGGGTTCGATGAATTCCATACATGAGTCTGGCAAAGTGAAATTACACATGACTTTTTTGCCAAGTTGTCCAGCCTTCTTGATCACGGGAAGATACACCTCAGCTACATCCAGCTTGAAATTGGATTTCACCAGTAATATGGCATCACAACGCTCCATTTCTTGCTCCAAACAAGACTCTGGCTTCACTATGAAGCCTGTCACTTCCCCCTTGTCCGTTACACAGGCATCTTTCCCGATCATACCCGACCCTTGAAAAGAAATAAGTACAACTTCCTCATAACTTCCTAATAGATTCAAGTTCCTAACCAGGGCTATCGTTTCATAATCAAACGGAAAAATGATTAATTTATTGGTCATGGAGACACCCCTCATGCTTTTTCAAAATCGAGAATCGTATCCTCGGAGAAATCATAGCCCAGCTCATTCATCATGCAATAATCAAGTAAGGTATGCCTAATATCATTTTTGACTACCGAACAATGACTTAGCTTCTTTTCTTTGGACAAGGTATGCAAATCATCTGCTACAGCAACACACAGCGTACAAAAACGGAAATTCCAACAGTTTTTACATGCATCCTCCGTGATTGTCCCTACATTCAAAATCTGGCTGATTTTATCCACTTCAAAGCCTGTGTCCACCTTTCCAATCTGCACCACCTCCGACTGCTCACTGACCCGTTCACATGGATACAGATTTCCATGCACATCCGCAAACAATCGCTGTACACCAGGCACACAGGGTCCACCATGATGCGCTTCTATCGGCATTCCCGCAGAAGGCTTTCTATAATGAAACATTCGGAAATACATCTGAATATAATAGTCCTTAATCAGCTTGGAGACATGATTTTCATCTACTCTTCCAAACTTGGAAAGCATCATTTTAACTACCTCATAGCCTCTCTGCTCAATAAATTCATTTCTGTACAAAATTTCATCCTTCACATAAGCATCGTTAATGTAGGACGACCGTACACTGTACAGACTTTCGAAGGTTTCATAATTCGTATAAAAATCATTGATACATCCAAAATCATTACGGGTATCCAGCACCACATTAAAATTAATCCATTCAAAGAGGTCCGGGTAATTTCTCTTAATTTTATCCACATTGGCAATAATCGTATCGAAGGTACCCCGCCCGTTAACAGCAAATCGTCTGTTTCTGTCATGATTCTCTTGATCTCCGTCCAGACTGATCGTAAGCACAAAACGATGTTCATCCAGAAAGGCCAAAATATCGTCATTAAGCAGCGTACCATTGGTCGTCAAATGAAAGCCTACATCTCTATACGCTACCTGCTCCTTGATATATTCCACACACTTCTTGACCAACGGAAAATTAATAAGCGGCTCTCCCCCATAAAAACCAAAATCCAAACGGTCACTGTCTACTGACCTATCAATGACAAAATCAATACACTTGCGCGCTGTCTCAAAATCCATCATCAGACTGGTATGACCTCGATTGTCATATCCTCCTGAATAAACGCAGTAAGAGCATCTAAGATTGCAATTTTGAGTTACCTGTAAGGTGAGGGTCTTCAGCTGATGCTGAAGCATATGCTCCAGGTGCTTTGTCTTGGGATGATTCATAATCTGCGGACGCTGTGAAGATAAAAATCCGTTATCCAACAAGTCACGGATATACTGCTGCAATTCCGGTGTAGCCTCCATCTGATCCAGGTCGAAGCTGGAATGCGAATTCAGAAAATGGTAGGCCTCCTCTTTAATCCGCAAGATCAAGTTGGTATTTACATCATATGCATAATGGTGGAGTCTCGTCTGAAATGTGTATATAAAGGGTTGGCACATGTTCATGATTCACACCTACTCTGTTTTGATGTGGACAGAAGCCTGGAATGCCCAGGCTCCTCCATACAGATACAAGCTTAATAATTACCAATTCCAGTTCCGTTATCTCTGCGATAAGAACCGTCACTTTCACGCTGAGTATTGGAGCTTCGAGTCAAACTGCCTGCGCAATAACAGGAGCAAGGACAATAACAGGAACAACCACAGCCAAATGCCTCAATTGTGTCGCCTACATTCGTGCTTCTTTTCACAAGCTTACGCATGTTAAACTACTCCTCCCATTCATGATATGATTTAAAAAGGTGTTCACCTATACTAATTCCGTACATGGTGTTAAATCACACTATGAAAGCGTTTGTTTTTTTCATCATTTTATGGGAACCTCTTCTTCTCCTAATACCCATCCTCTGTATTCTGCATGACAGGTCATAAAATGGGAGTGTGATCCTATTTGGGCTGGTTCGCCGTTCTCCAACAAAATAACTCTATCGACATGCGCTAATATCTCGCTGCGATGTGTAACGATGATTACGGTCTTTTCACGCAACCGGGTCTTCAACAATTGCTGAACATTTAGCCTAGCTGCTGTGTCTAGATTGGAGGTCACCTCATCGAGAATAAACAATGGCGCTTCCCTGATCAATGCCCGGGCCATAGCAATTTTCTGTCTTTGCCCACCCGACAATCTGGAGCCATTCGAGCCTATGGGGAAGTCATCTGCCGAGTTCCGAACCAATTCTTCCAGACCAACCTCCGCGATAATGGCCTCTATTGCATCATTAGTGACTTCTGTGCCTATGCGGATATTGCCAAAAATAGTAGTATCAAATAAATACACCTGCTGACTGACCAAAGCTATTTGACTTCGATACTCATCTATTTCATAGCTTTGAATGTCAATGCCGTCATAAGTGATTATCCCTTGATCAGGCTGGCTGAATCTCATAATCAGATCCAGCAACGTAGACTTCCCTGCCCCATTTGCTCCAATGATAGCTACTTTTTCACCTCGGGCAATCCTAAAGCTCACGTGGGGCAGTACGGGTTCATCCTTGGTATAGGAAAAAGAAACATTATGAAATGCAATGTGATCTTCGAATGGCGGCTCAGTTAGTATAGACGCTGGAGTGACTGAATTAGATGTTTCTTCCTCTGCCCAATCCAAGAACTGATAATATCGAATGGCGGAGGGAACGACTTCAGCCAGCATGTAGCCAATGTTTAAAATAGCGAAAACAGGAGTGGTAACATAAGCACTGTAAGAAACAAAGGCAAAAATCCCACCTACAGTAAGCTGTAAACGAAAAATAAGATTAGCACCCACAACGTACAAAAACATCATTAGAAGCTGAATTAAAATAGATTCCGAAGCGATATTCCAGGCGTCCAGAAGTGATAATTTTCGTTCTGATTCTACAATTCGACGCTGCTTGGATGAGAACTGCTGATGCTTATGTGGAATAAGACCAAACATTCGCTGCTCCTTCATGCCCCCGACAGATTCCCCAAACCACTGGGCAAAATCACTACTGCCTCCAATTAAATCCCCCACCAGTTTTTTTCTACGCTTCACAAAATACTTCACCACAACATATTTGATGGGTAAAAAGCACAGCACGATTACAGTCATTTTCCAGTTAATGAGCAGCAAACCACATAAACCACCAATCATGCTGAACGCCTGCATAATGACAAAAAATACTCCACTATCTGTGATCCTCGATACATTGCCTACATCCGTGCCAATTTGGTTCAGCAGCTCCGCTTCATTGGTTCGGTTAAAATAACTCATTCGTACTCTTGTCAGATGCAGATACGCCTTTTCAAATAATGAAAAGGTAACCTGTGCGCTTAAGCCTGCCCGAAAGGTTTCTTTACACACATTCAGCAGCTTATCCAAGCAAACGATTAAAAACGCAGCAGAAGTGTACAGGATTACAGCCTGCATATTCCCTTTCAGGAGACCTTGATCCACAATAATCTTGCTTGTTAAAGGCAATAATATATTCAAGCCCGCTGATAGGATGAGACATATCAAAATGATAGTGACCGTCTTCAGATAAGGTCTAAATGTTGCTGCCAAACGTTTATATACTATGGATTCTTTCATCCTTCCCCCCCTTTCACCAGGTGCACCCTCTCCCCCTATTAACTAATTCCGTATCAGAATCAAAATCACTTTAAAATATCTTTTAACTGTTCTAGTAATTCCACATTTACGAGATTAAATATGATTTATGTCATTCTTGAAAATTGGAATTAATGTATATGATTGGCACATGCAAAAATCATTTATTTTTTTATCCGTCCAAAGGGGGCTTGAACAATGCCGACTACGATGGTTATCGACTGTTGCAAAGAGGATCAGTGCAGAGGTAGTTCCAGATGCTTTTACAGAAAAATTTGTGAACTTTATCTGAGTGAGGTATATCGTTTCTGTATGCATTTAATCAAGAATCAGTCTTGCTTTACATTTATGGCAGAAGAATGTACACAAGATACTTTTGTAGCGGCAAGACAGCAATTGCTCAAGCTCAAACATCACCCCAATGTAAAGGGTTGGCTGTACCTTACGGCTAAAAATCTTATATATAAATCATTTAGGTGCTACTATACACAAAAAAAGCATGAAACTACGCTTGAATGTGAGAAGATCTGTAGTTTTTCAAATTCGGTAGAGGAGGAGTGGGAAAATCGTAGATTGGGAGATGTGGATACGGTTATCGTTAATATTCTAATGCAGCTTTCCAACAATGAATATACACTCTATGAAGACTACTTTTGTCGACAACTAGCTGTGCCCTTGCTCGCTACCAAATATAATATTTCGGTTACGGCTACAACGACTCGAATCTACAGACTGAAAAGAAAACTTCGTACATTGTCCCATCAATATTGTCTAACTCATATATAAATATATCTATGTACAGCAAAAACAGCGGAGCCCCTCTCCCAAAGAGAAGCTCCGCTGTTCGTTCTTGTGACTATGACTTGTATTCATACTACACTATTACTTAATCCCCGAAATCGTGTAGTTCTCAATAATATACTTTTGGAAAACAATGAAGATAATCATGATCGGAACGACCATGAAGGTCGAGCCTGCCATTTGAAGAGCAAATTGACTTTCGTTCTGCCCCTTGAGCAGTGACAGCCCGACGGACAAGGTGTACAGCTTCTCATCGTTCGCAATAATGAGCGGCCACAGGAAGCTATTCCATCCACCGATAAAGGTTAAAATGGCCTGTACTGCCAGAATTGGTGTCGAGATAGGCAATACGATTTGCAGAAAAGTACGGAACTCCCCTGCTCCATCAAGACGTGTCGCCTCCAGCAGTTCTTCCGGGATATCGGACATAAACTGCCGGAACAGGAAGATCGCGAACGCGCCTACCAATCCAGGAAGGACAATCCCCAGCATGGAATTGGTCAATCCCATCTGGTTCAGGATCAAGTAGACGGGAATCATCGTCACTTGACCTGGAATCATCATCGTTGCCAGTACCAGGTAGAATAGAAACCCTTTGCCTTTAAATTGGAATTTGGCAAAGCCATAACCTGCCATGGCATTCAGGAATAATCCGAAGAAGGAAGCTAAAACAATGATCAGCGTATTCGTCAGATAGGTTCCAAAAGCCATGCTATCGAATAGTAATTTAAAATTATCCAGTGTAAAATGCTGCGGCCAGATGGTCGGAGGAATTTTGGTTACCTCACCCTCTGTCTTAAAGGAGGATAATATCATCCACGCAAAAGGCAGCACCATCAACAGACCTCCCACGGTCAGGAGAATCGCCACGAACCATTGAAATGTTTTTTCACCACTGCGCGTATTGGCGCGGGCTTGCTGAACAGCTGTTTTCACGTTCATCACCTCTCTCTATCAGGACTCCGCTTTATTTTGCAAACGGAACTGAATCAGCGTCACCGCGATGATCGCGAAGAACAGAATGAACGATCCCGCCGCGGCATACCCGAATTTACTAAATTGGAAGCCGTTATTGTAAATGAACAGAGATGCTGTCAGCGTGCCGTCGAGCGGCTTCCCTTTAGTCATGACAAACGGTTCCTCGAAAAATTGCAGCCAGCCAATCATCGTCGTGATGGACACGAAGAAAATAGCGTAACGAAGCTGCGGAAGCGTAATATAACGAATTTGCTGCCATGTATTGGCCCCGTCAAGCTGTGCCGCTTCATAATAAGAGCCCGGAATCCCTTTAATAGCCGCAATAAAAATAATCATGTTTAAGCCGATGCCCCGCCAAACCGCTAACACAATCAGCGAAATTTTCGCTACTGTTGGATCGGTCAGCCATGGGACGGGACCTAAATTCATCAGACCAAGTACGTAGTTGAATAATCCAAGCGTCGGATTATACAGATAACTCCAAACCACTGCGACCGCAACCACATTCGTTACGGACGGCAGATAGAACACGACGCGGAATACTTTGAAAGCACGTGATTTCCCCATGTTAATCAGAATCGCGATGCTAAGCGAAAATATCAGCACCAACGGAACACCGATGATGACGAAGAACAGCGTATTACCAAGGGACTTTATAAAGGAAGGGTCCATTAGTACGTTTGTATAATTTTCCAGACCTATAAAGCGAATACTATCATAATTAACGAGTCCTGACAGATCCATATCCGTGAAGCTGATTACGAGCGCCAGTAGAATCGGCAACAGCGAAAACAGCGTCAACAGGATGATGGAGGGACCGATAAACAAGTATGGCGCAAGCTTCTGCGAGCTTCCTTTCATGCCTTCACTCCCTTTGACAATGGCGGATATGGATCATTATTTTTTCATAATACTTGCAGCCTGCTGATTAAAGTCATCCATTTCCTTCTGTACGTCGGCTTGACCACGGTAAACACGCTCAAAGCTCTTGATGAATTGTTGAGAAACCTCTTCCCATGCTGCCAGTTGCGGCAATGCTGCGGAATGATCCAGCTGTTTACGAATCGTTTGAAGCATCGGATCACTCTTAAGCTTGGCGTCTTCCCACGATTTAGTAGCCGCAGGCAAGTTACTGGACAGTTCCATCCATTTTAGCTGCGTTTCTGGTTTGCTCATGTAAGCCATGAATTTGGCCGACTCCTCCGGGTGCTTGCTGAATTGCATAATTGAAAGATTCGCTCCACCCAAAACGGACAGGTTGTTTACTTTGCCAGGAAGCTCCGCTATATTCCACTTACCTTCCAGTTCTGGTGCCTTGCTCTTGATTTCTTTAATCATAAAAGGACCGCTGATAAACATTGGAACGATACCATCACCTTGTAAACCTTGAACAGAGTCAATTCCAATATCCACTGCGTTAGAGCCGTTTTGGAAAAAAGTATTCAAATACTTCACAGCATCTACAAACGGTGGTTGGTTGAACAACGGATTGCCCTGCTCGTCAACCAGTTTGGAACCGTTCTGGAGAGCAAACATAAAGCCCATAGACTGCTCCTTTGCACTAAAGGAGATACCATATTTGCCTTTGCCCCGAGCCGCCAGCTTTTGGGCAGCATCGGAAAGCTCTTCCCACGTTTTAGGTGCTTCATTATATCCGACTTGTTTCAGTAGGTCGGAACGATAGAACAAAACTCTCGTTTCAGTGTACCAAGGCACACCGACCGGTTTCCCTTCAAATTTTGTCGTACCTACAGCACCCTCGAAGAAATTCTTCGATTCCAGTTCAGGATACTTGCTGACATAAGGTGTGATGTCCGTCAATGCGCCCGCAGCTGCAAGCTCCGGTACCCATGACGTGCCCAATTGGACCACATCCGGACCAGACTTCGAGGCAACAGCCGTTAGCAATTTATCGTGAGCGTTATCCCAAGGTAACGCCTGTACATCGACGTGAATATCTGGATTTTCTTTCTCAAAATCTTTCACAATTTCAGGCAGCAGCTTTCCTTCCGCTCCCATGCCCCATAAGGTGATGGTCGTCTTGCCGTTCGCATCTTTACCGGACGAATCATCCTTGGATGAACAACCTACCAGCGCGCCCCCCAGTAATAAGGTGCTTGCCAAAATGATCCCCAACGTTCTTTTCATCATACGAATTCCTCCCGAGATGATCGGTTTACCGATCATGCAATATGATAACGGATTCAAATACGAGGATTTTGCGAAAATACAATTAGCGACTTCCAATGAACAATATATAGAACGAAATGGTCTCGTTCATCTATATATTGCATTTTGGAGCGACTGGAATCGAATCTTGCAAAATCCTGATGCATGTAAATACATAGCGATTAAAGCATACCGCTATAACACTTATGTTCAAAGCACAAGGACCATACCCGTCAATAGAAACGTTTCGATAGTCATTATAGAACAAATTGAAACCGTATTCAATAGGAATATTATATTTTATTCGCTCAGAATCCCGACTTTTTTTCGTTTATATCATCTTTATTACGTTATTTAGCCTATAAAAACCCCCTGAATTGGATTTGACTCTCCATTTGAAAGCGTATATAATCCAACTGAGTTCAACAATAGAAACGTTTCGATTAATAATACGACAGAATATTATGCTTCTATACTAGCTATTAGCCTGTTCAGCACTTTTTTGAATCAATTTTATCCAAAAAATCTCATGAATCTGAAAAAAAAGAGCTGTCCACCAACAATACAGCTTATGGAGGATTATGATGGAACAACACCTGAATTCCTATTTAGAAAACATGACGCTTGAAGAAAAAGTCGATCAACTGCTACAGCTTGTGGGTGCCTTCTTTGAAGAAGCGGGAACGGATAGTCAAATTACTGGCCCCATGGCTTCTCTCGGCATCACAGAGGAAAATGTCCATAACGTCGGTTCCGTGCTTGGTATCGCAGGGGCCAAGGAAGCGATTCGTGTTCAGCAGGCTCATTTGAGTAAAAATCGTCTGGGTATTCCGCTTTTAATTATGGCAGATATTGTACACGGCTTCAAAACGATTTTCCCTATCCCGCTGGCCATTGGTTGCTCATGGGATATGCAACTTGCAGAAGAGAGCGCTACCATTGCAGCCCGCGAGGCGGCTGTATCCGGTGTTCACGTCACATTCGCTCCTATGGTCGATCTAGTGCGTGACCCGCGCTGGGGCCGTGTGATGGAATCTACAGGGGAAGACCCTTACCTCAACAGCGAATTTGCTCGTGCGTTTGTGCGCGGGTTTCAGGGTAAAGATCTGACGAACGATACCGACCGGGTGGCCGCATGCGTGAAGCATTTTGCCGCATATGGAGCTGGCGAAGGCGGACGGGATTACAACACTGTAGATGTATCCGCATGGCAGCTGCGAGAGTATTATCTCCCCTCCTACAAAGCTGCTTTAGATGAAGGCTGCGAAATGGTGATGACGTCCTTCAATACCGTAGAAGGCGTAGCCGCAACGGGCAATAAGCGCCTGATGCGTGATTTGCTTCGTGATGAATGGGGCTTTGATGGTGTACTCATCTCGGATTGGGCCGCCATCAAGGAGCTTATCCCTCACGGCATCGCCGAGGATGAGCGCGAGGCAGCGAAGAAAGCACTGCTGGCTGGCGTAGATATTGAAATGATGACCTCCTGCTATAACGGGCATCTGCCTGAGCTGGTTCGCAGCGGACAACTGGATGAAGCGCTCATTGATGAAGCAGTGATGCGTATATTGAAGCTCAAGCAAAAGCTGGGCTTGTTCGAAAATCCGCTACGCGGCGCAGACCCTGAGCGTGAACGTGAAGTTGTGTTCTGCGAAGCTCACCGTACGGTTGCCAAAGAATTAGCTATTAAATCTTGCGTGTTGCTCAAAAATGATTCCGTTCTTCCATTGAATCGCAATCAGCATATTGCGTTGATCGGACCTTTTGCAGAGAGCGGTGATATCTTGGGCTCTTGGTCGTGGAGTGGTTCGCAGGAGGAAGCTATTCGCGTTGTCGACGGATTCCAATCGAAAATATCCTCCTCGCTGCTCACGGTTGCGGCAGGTTGCTCTATCGACGATATAACTGAGGAGCAATATGCGGAAGCTCTGCAAGCAGCCAGCCAAGCAGAGGTTATCGTGTTGGCGCTTGGTGAGCGCTCCGATATGAGTGGTGAAGCAGGCAGCCGTTCCAATATTCGCCTGCCACAAGCCCAGTTGGAACTGGTGAAGCGCCTGAAGACGCTGAACAAGCCTATGGTAGCCGTATTATTTAATGGTCGTCCGTTGGATCTGCACGGTGTCATTGAAGAAGCAGACGCCGTATTGGAAGCCTGGTTCCCTGGTGGTGAAGGCGGCGCGGCGATTGCCGATTTGTTGTACGGTGATGCCGAACCTACGGGTCGTCTGACCATGTCCTTCCCGCAATCGGTGGGACAGGTGCCCGTGTATTACAATCATTTTAATACGGGACGCCCGCAGTTAGATCCGAATACAAAAGAACGCTACGTGTCCCAATATCTAGACGTACCAAACGAACCTTTATTCCCGTTCGGCTATGGACTGAGTTACACCGATGTAGCCTATGACAGCGTACAGCTTTCCGGCGATACCCTTATACCCGGTCAGGAACTGACCGTTAAAGTGCAGGTAACGAACACAGGAACACGTCCGGTCGAGGAAACCGTCCAGTTCTATGTTCGTGATATCAGCGGCGATACGGTTCGTCCAATGAAAGAACTGAAAGATTTCTGCAAAGTCCTTCTTGCCCCAGGCGAAAGCCGGGAAGTTGAATTTGCATTGACCGAGCCTCAGCTGCGCTATCATCATGCAGATTTGAGCTTCAGCAGTGATAGCGGTGAATTTGCCGTCTTTACAGGACCTAACAGCCGAGATACTAGTGAAATCCGTTTTCGGTTAGTGAAATAAACAGGAAAGTGAGGCGTTCCCTTTGATGAATACAAGTCTGGATCAAAATATTTTGCTGCGGGCCGGCGACCTGTCTTTTACCTTCTTGAGCAGCGGTGATGTGTATAAGATCGCTCACGGCTCAACGATGATCAACCAGCTGTTGACCAATTCAGTCGACGGTTCCTTGAACAATCTGTACTTGAGATTGTACCGCCCGTCCGGTGTAAGTATCACTCCCCTGCTTGGAGTTCGCTCACCGGGAGTCATCCGACAAACGGATCAGCAGATTATTTGGGAGGGTTTCACCGCTGGTGTAGGCTATCAGGTGACCTTCACGCTAAGCCGCCTGGGAGTATGGTTCTGGGATGTAACCCTACAGGGCGATGACGTGGAAGCAGATGTCGTGTACGGTCAGGATATTGGCATTGCCGATACCGCCGCTGTGCGCAGTAATGAAGCTTATTTGTCTCAATATATTGACCACACCGTCTACCATGATGAACAAAGAGGCTACACCGTTTGCTCACGTCAAAACCAGCCTCAAAGTCAGGCGTTCCCATACATTCAACAAGGCTCGTTAACCCGCACTGTTGGTTACTCGACTGACGGATTTCAGTTCTTTGGACTTTCGTACAAAGAAACGAATGAGCCGGAAGCACTCCATCGTAACTCGCTCGCCAATGAAGTGTACCAATACGAATTCGCCTATACCGCGTTGCAATCTGAGCGGGTGAAACTTGTAGGGGAAGCTCGCTTTACTTTTTACGGTCTGTTCCAGCCCAATCATCCAGCCGCAGTGACAAAGCTGGAGTATCAGGAGCTGGTGACAAAGGCACGTGACGAAGTAGCTGCCGTTCTAGCGGACACTTCCGAGACCAGCATACCGGCACACGCGACAAGTGATCTTCAGGCAGGGCGTGTGGCTCCAGCTCAAACCATCGGTGAGCCGCTGCGCACACTGGACTTAACCGCTGCCGAAGTGAATCAACTTTTCCCGAAACGGCAGGAAGAAGAACGGGATGGAGATGAACTACTTTCCTTTTTCACGGACAGCTATGAGCATGTCGTACTCAAATCCAAAGAGCTTCGTGTAGAGCGTCCCCATGGGCACATTTTAATGGGCGGGCATTACGCAGGAGGCAAGGAAGAAACCATTACAACCACCTCCTATATGTACGGGGTGTTCAACTCCCAGCTCGTGATCGGCAATACAAACTTCAACAAAATGATCACCAACGCGCGTAATGCGCTCAATATTCCCAAGACATCCGGCCAGCGTATCTATGTCGGAGTCCAAGGGAAATACCGCCTGCTCACGATGCCTTCCCTGTTCGAGATTGGCTTTAATTATGTGCGCTGGTACTACAAAACGGCTGACGATACATTCATTATTACAAACCATACAAATGCCGATAGCCCAGAAGTACGGCTTCATATGCGTGCGGTAAGCGGCAAAACCTATCCGTTCCTCATCACTCAGCAAATGTCTATGCATGTGAACGAATATGAGCTTCCGTTTCATATGGAACGTGAAGGTGACGCCCTGCTCTTCCGGGCAGACTCTGCTTCCCTGAGTGCCGAAGCCTATCCAGACCTGCTGTACCGAATGCACGTCGAGGGCGCTCCATTACAGCAGGTGAGCGACGCTCACGTACTGCTACAGGGTACAGCTTCCGCTGATGCGTCCCTAGTCGTGCTGGAGCTGGGTGACAGCAGCGAATGGACCTGCACCGTGCAGGGTTGGCTGAATGGGCCTTCAGCCGGGCAAGAATCAACGCACAAAGAGCGTCACGCTTCCTTTGAAGATGAGCGCGAGCGCTATCGGGAATATTTTGCCGAGCTTATGAACGGTTTCCATCTGTCGCTGGGTCAACACGAAACGAGCGAGCTATTCCGTGTGAACGCAGTGGCTTGGTGGTACACCCACAATATGCTCGTTCACTACTCTGTGCCTCACGGTCTGGAGCAATACGGCGGTGCAGCCTGGGGAACACGTGATGTGTGTCAGGGGCCTGTGGAATATTTCTCAGCTACGCAAAAGTTCGACGAGGTTCGTTCCATTCTACTGACTGTTTTCAGCCATCAGTACGAGGACAGCGGAAACTGGCCGCAATGGTTTATGTTTGACAACTATACTCACGTGCAGCAAGAAGAAAGCCATGGGGATATTATCGTCTGGCCGCTCAAGGTACTGGGCGACTATTTGACCGCTACCCGTGATTACAGTATTCTGGGAGAAAATGTACCTTACACCCATCGGCATACTTTCGATTATACCAAGCAGACCGCGACTCTCATGGAACATGCCCTGAAGGAAATCGAATATATTCGGGAGAATTTCCTTCATGATACGTATTTGTCTGCCTATGGCGACGGCGATTGGGATGATACCCTCCAGCCAGCCAATGCTCAGCTGAAGCAATACATGGCGAGCAGCTGGACGGTTGCACTCACCTACCAAGTTATTAGTAACTTTGCTGCTGCTTTGGAGCAGGCCCCCGCGGGTGTAGTAAGCGAAGCCGACAAGATCGCACAAGATCTACATCAAATGGCTAATGGCATCCGTAAAGACTTTAACCGCTACATGCTGGAGAGCGGAATTATTCCGGGCTTCGTGTATATGGAAGAGCCCGGTCAACCTAAGCTGATGCTCCATCCGTCTGACACCGAGACAGGAATCCATTATCGGTTGCTGCCAATGACACGCAGCATGATCAGTCAGCTGCTCACGCCTGAGCAAGCATTGGCTCATGAGCAGCTCATCCGTGAGCAGTTCCTCTGCCCGGATGGTGTGCGTCTGATGAACCGCCCTGCACAGTATGATGGCGGTGTGAGCTCGCACTTCAAGCGTGCAGAGCAAGCGGCCAACTTTGGACGTGAGGTCGGGCTGCAATATGTGCATGCCCATATCCGCTTTGCGGAAGCGATGGCCAAGTTGGGACGCAAGGATGACGCTTGGCACAGCTTGAAGCTCATCAATCCGGTCGGCATCCGTGCGTCCGTACCGAATGCCGAATGGCGTCAAAGCAACGCCTATTTCAGTAGCTCGGACGGTAAATTTAACACCCGCTATGAAGCCCAGGAACGGTTTGGTGAACTGCGTGAAGGAGCCATCCCCGTCAAAGGCGGCTGGAGAATCTATTCCAGCGGTCCGGGAATCTACATGAATCAGCTCATATCGAATGTCCTTGGTATTCGTCAGTCGAGCGAAGACCTGATCCTGGACCCTGTGCTGCCGGATCATCTCGACGGATTGGAATTTGAATTTTCCTTTGCAGGAAAACCAATTACCTTCGTCTACCGCATGCTGCAAGAGCGTACTGGTAGTGAGCAAGGCCGTGCAGTATTGAACGGGACACCACTGGAAAGCGTGCCAGCCGATGATAATCGCTACCGCTCTGGTGCCTTGCGCATCAAACGTGAGATTTTCGAGCAGGCCTTAGCAGAACATGACGGTGTACACCGTCTGGAGATTATTTTATAAAGAGTTTTTGATGCTAAATCTGGTATAGGCAACAAAGGGATGGCGATCTTGCGGGATCGCCCTTTGCTGCTTATGTGTAGGACTACGACATTTGGAATAGATATGTGGTTAATAATGAATATACAATAGCAATTATAAGACGGACGACAAGGAGGTCACGATGTGGTCAGCATTAAAGATATCGCCAAACAGGCGGGCGTTTCCATATCTACCGTTTCATATGCCTTAAATGGTAGCGATAAGGTAACAGAAGAAACTTGCGCACGTATTTTAGCGATTGCCAAAGAGCTTAACTATGTGCCCAATGCCGCCGCACGTAATCTCAAGAAAAGGCAGACCAAAATTATTGGCGTTTTCCTGACTGATTTTCGTGGAGACGTTTATGGAGATTTACTGTATGGCATCAAGGAAATTTTAAACCGCAAGGGTTATGATCTCATCGTATGCAGCGGTAAGCAATCTCACCGAATGCTGCCGGAACGCATG
>NZ_WUDQ01000002.1:0-150282 GCF_009827695.1 Paenibacillus sp. OT2-17
GAAGCCTCCATTACCTTTTAGTGAAGTAAGACAATCCCATCAGTCGTTCAATCAAGAACATCAGGATACCGGTCAAAATCATCAGCATAACCGAAATCGCCGCAATCGTCGGGTCAAAATAATTTTCGACGTAAGTCAGCATTTGAATGGGCAGGGTGCTGAAGCCCGGTCCTGTCATAAAGACGGAAATGTCGACATTGTTGAATGATTCCAGAAAGGCAATCAGGATAGCCGCAATAATACCTGAGCGGATGTTGGGCAGAACCACCTTGAAAAAGGTTTCCAGCCGTCCAGCCCCTAAACTAAGCGCTGCTTCCTCAATCGCAAAATCAAAGTTAGACAAACTGGATGCAATGACTCTAATAATGAACGGCAGCATAATCACCGTATGTCCGATCAATAGTCCAGCATATACTGGTAAATGGTAAACAATGATCAGATAGCGCAGCAGTGTAAAACCAAGAACAATACCCGGTATAAGCAACGGGGAAAGGAACAAAGCATTCAGCGCATCCTTCCCGCGAAACGAAAAACGACTAAGTGCATAGGCGGCAGGCATACCGATCAGCAGTGCCAAGATGTTGCCTAGCAGAGAAACGACAATGGACGTTTTGAACGTGGACATAAACAAATCCACTTCAAAAATATTTTCATACCAGCGCAAAGAAAAGCCCTGCGGAGGGAATTTTAATACCGTGCCCGGCTCGAAAGAAGTGACCGATATGATCAACAGCGGACCGAGCAGAAAGATGAAGACCAGCAGGCTAAAGAAGCCTAGTCCGTAATGTTTCTCCCGCATATCCACCTACCCCTTCGGATTGAGTTTATGGGCCGCCTTATTTAAGAGACCGACCACGATAAATGTAATAACAATCATAATTGTTGCAATAACAGAAGCTAAAAACCAGTCGTTTAGCGTCATCGCGTTCTGATACAAAAATGTAGCGATAACCCGCTGTTTTCCTCCAAGTAGTGCTGGTGTCGTATATGCAGTCAGACTGCCTACGAAAACGAGAATGCTTCCAATGATCAGGCCCGGCACAGACAGCGGAAATACGATTTTACGAAATGCGCTGAATCTAGAAGCCCCGAGGCTCTGAGCAGCATGAACAAGATCACCGTCGATATTTTCGAGTACACCAATCAGTGAAATAATCATCAGTGGTAAAAACAAATGAACCAGACCAATAATCATCGCTGCCGGGGTGTATAAAATATTCAGCGGTTCATCCACGAGTCCTAAACCGATGAGCACGTTATTTAACAGCCCCTTGCGTCCCAGAATGACCATCCAGCTGAATGACCGCACCACCGGACTCGTCAACAAGGGAAAGATAGCCAGCGCTAGCAAAATCCCTTTACGACGCGGGGCCTTTTGCGAAATATAATAAGCCGTCGGGAAGCCGAGTAATACGCACACGAGTGTCGTTACGACACTGACTTCCAGCGTAGTCAGCAATATTTTCAGAAAATAAGGGTCCTTGAAGAAATGGAGATAGCCTTCTAGGGTGAATGAGCTGTTCTGTACGAAGGTCGAACCGATCGTCAACACAATCGGAATGACCATGAACACCGCCAGAAAGAGCAGACCTGGCAGCAGCAGCCAATACAAGTATGTTTTCTTCATGGGTAGCTCCTTGCGGTTATCAAAATGTTATTCCTTATTCAGCACCTGGATAAACTGCTCCAGAAAAGCTTCGCTGTCCACCTGTTCGCACACATTCATATTAGGGCTATGATTGAGGCGGTTCTGTACATCGCCCACTGTTTGTCCATCACATATGCGACTCGAGGTTTCCACGTCGACATACAACAGCGAGGTATTTACTAACCTCGAATTCAACGCGACACCCACGGCAAGCGGGTCATGAAGCGCACACGCTTTTACCCCGTTGCGTTCTTCATAACGCTTGGTATAAACGGCCGTGCTTTCAGCTACATAATTACGAATTGCTGGGCGGGTCAGACGAGCAATATGATCCGCAGTCAGCAGAGCCTTCCGTGTTACATCCAGTCCCACCTGTATCAACCGGCCAAATCCTGCATGAAATACGATTCGTGCGGCTTCAGGATCAGCATACATGTTGTACTCCGCTACAGGTGTAATATTGCCGCATCCGTGAATAACACCGCCCATAAAAATGACCTCATTGACGTGATCCGTCAGCTCGGGACACTTGAGCAGCGCCAGTGCCAGATTGGTGAGTGGGCCGGTGCAAATGAGCGTCACTTCCCCCGGGTGAGCCATCACGGTATCAATGATGATATCCGGTGCAAAACCTTCGGACGCAGACATGGCTGGTACTACTCCACTCAATGCACCTCCAATGCCGTCTTCTCCATGGACACGGTGCTCGTGCAGACCTTTACGTATTAAGGGAGCCTCTGCCCCCCGATAAACCGGAATATCCGGTCTATCCAAAAGGTCGAGGATTTTGCATGTGTTCAATGTTGCTTGTTTAAGTGAAACATTACCGCATACTGTAGTAATCGCTTGGATATCCAGCTGACCACTTTTGGCCGCTAGTAAAATACCCAACGCATCATCAATGCCCGTATCTACATCTAATATGACCTTTTTCATTATTGTGCAACTTCCCGGTTCCAGCGATCTGTCCATGCCTTGATATGATCGTTAACGAACTTCATATCCAGCTTGGTCAGCTTGTTCACTACATCCGCACCGTACGTAATTCCCTCTGTATCCGCACCGGATAGTACCACCTGCGTATTCACCGGGGAATCAACCTTTGCCTTGGCAGATTTTTCTTGAACTTCCTTGCTCAGCTGCCAGTTGATAAATTCCTCAGCCAGCTCCTTCTGGTCGGAGCCTTTCACTACATTAATCGTGTTCATTACTGCGTAAGCACCTTCACTAGGAGCTACAAATTTCGCTCCTGGCACAGCCGCCTGCAAATCTTTGAAGTACATTTCCATGATCGGACCGCCCGCAATTTCTTGTTGACTAAACATGTTCACGAACTCGGACGTTTTACTATAAAACTTAACGATATTCGGACTCAGCTCTTTCAGTTTTCCGAAGGCTTGGTCTTCATTAAACTCCTTACTACCCGCTACTTTGGAGGCTGCATCTACCATCATTGGTCCGGCAGTCGCCGTAATGTTCGGCAGAGTCACGTTCCCTTTGAACTCATTGCCCCACAGGTCAGCCCAAGAGGTCACATTCTTTTTCACCAGCTCCGGATTATAGGCAATACCGAGACGCCCGACCGTATAAGCAGGACCATACTCCTCACCCAGCGGCGCTTTGGCAATATCATAAATTTGGTTCAGGTTCGGCACCTTGCTGCGATCCAGCTTCTCAAACAATCCCTGTTGGATTCCCTGTTGAGCATAATAATCAGACAGATAAATCAGATCGACGTCTGTGCTTCCTTGACTGATTTTGTTCAACCGTTCTGCGTTATTTCCAATTTCGACCACGATGTCAACGTTATGTTCCTTTTCAAAAGGCTCGTACACTTCTTTGTTAAAAAAGTCCTCGGAAAAGCCCCATGTTGAAATAACTAGTTTCTTTTTCCCATCAGCTGAGCCATCTTTTCCATCTGTCTGACCGCCAGTAGCATTGCTGCCGCAACCTGCCAGTACCACAGATGCCAAGGTCACAGCCATAAATCCTTTAAACCATTTTTTCATATGAAACTCCCCCTGTTTTTTTATTCTGCACACCTTATGACACAAAAAAGAAAAGTACTCTTGTAAAACAAGAATACTTTTCTTCGTAAACAAAGAATAAGTTGATCCCGCTGCGCGTTATAACAGGTTCTCCCCTCAGATAGATCCGAAGCGAAAAGCCGAATATCCAATTTTATTAGGATTCTTTCAGTATGATGTTCGTAATTGCCCACTGCGTTGCTGCATCATAATCGCGCAGTAAAGCTTCTATATCGAGCTCCATATCCTCAATCAGCTTCTCACGAAGTCTCTTCTTGTACAGCATGGACATTCGGAAATCCACTTCCAGCTTCAAGCCGGGGGCTTCCACTTCCAATGCCGCCGAGCGTGGAGAACGCCGGTGCTTCGCCACAAAGGTAACAATGTTGTTCTCAACGGTGGCCCGCAGCAGCGTGGTCCCGAAGCCGAACAGTTCCTTTGAAACTTCATTGTAAATCTGGCACATCCGCTTCTTGCTTTCGTTACTGTCGAGCAGCGTCAATGAACCCACCCTCATCAGCATATTACGTACAATCAATCTTTCAACACGATAGATTATACATAAATATACGATAAATAGCAAACAAAAATCCCTAATCTAATAACATATGATGCGAAAAAGCGAACAATATGTCGAACTTTGTAGCTTTTCAACATTTTTACACTTTTTCGTCTAACCCTTAAGTTTCCGAACACTGCTATATTCCCCGCAGGAAAATTAAAGTAGACTACAAAGTCGTTATCGTTACCACTCTGGGAGAATATTTTTTTCTTCTACTATATATGTAGTTTTATTTAAACGCAATTAACCGTACCCCGCGGGAGTCCCCTAGCGATTGTACGGTTTTTATATGTTATGTAGCTGACTTAATGGTTGAGCTCTACATCACCATTGTGCAGCCCGTTTGCGTCTCTCCTCACGCCGATCAGCTTCTTCCATTTTCCGAATATAACGTTTCAACTGCTCTTTATGATCGTCCAATTCCTGTATTCGTACAGTTGTGCCTTGGAGAAACGTCTCCATTTTACGTGTTAATTCAGCAGCCGATTCGCCCCTCCAGTCTTGCAGACGACCATATATATTTCTCATCTGCTGCTCCTGATGCTGAAGTCTTTGCTTTAGCTGTTCGCATTGCTGTACAGCCCTTCGCAGATCCCCCAGACTCAAAGATATTCTGCCCATCTCTTTTGCCCCCTGTTGTGTTCTTACAGCTGATCTTTTACTGATCCACCATCGTGAATTCCTGACCCTTGCGATCTATATATTCTGCTATCTCCGTAATTGATTCCTGATACCAGCGATTAATCCGATCTAGCGTTGCCGTTGCACTATGCGCAATTGGGGTCAAAGACTGACTTTCACTTGTCCCGATATGAGCCTGAAATAACTGGATGGATGCTCGGGTATCGCTAGAGAACCCATGCAGGCTGGAACGCATCTGGTTAGCCGCATGCTTTAGCTCCTCAGGTGTTAATTGAATTGTGCCCCCATTTTTGTTGCCCACAAAATATGCCCCACCATGGGTGCGACCATTTTGCTGTCCTTCTCCCATCAGATTCACTCCCAGTGTAGTAGCAGCAAACTGCCCGAAAGCACCCATTTGTCCACCGTAGCGTTCAACCAGGTCGCCCATGACTTCCTTGAGTTCTGCTCGCGCGGCCAGCATTTGCTCGTACGCCTGCACCCGTGGATTGCCTTCCACCAATTGACCGTCCATGGTGTACAGTGGATTGCTAATATTGCCATTTTCATCAAACGTAAAGTTTCCCATGCTATGAGTGTTCTCTCCACCTAATACAGAATTATAGAATTTGGTGAATGCATCTTGCTGCATCATAGGCAGCGTAACCGGGACAAAAACAATTGGGGACCATTGAGGACCAAAAATAAGATCTCTTAATTCATTATTTTTTTTAAGTGGAACTGAAACAGGAATAGTAAACTTGGCCGCATTGGCAGTCTTATAATCACTCCCAATATGATACGTTTCCCCCACATGTTGATTAGCTTTAGTAGCTCCCCCACCAACGCTATCTCCGGGATGGGCAAAAGCCACATTAGTCTTCTTGAATTCTCCTGCTTTCACCCTCTTTTGAAGATCTTCAGGCAATAAATGTACAATACCCGGAGCAGCAAAACTCACGGATGATAAACCATTTTTCACTGCAATATATTCTGCTTCTGCACCGCCTAAAGAATGGCCTGTCGTAGAAATTTCAGCAGCGGGGTACTTCTTCTTCACTTCGTCATACAGTGTTTGGGCTTTTGTAAATTGATTATCCTGATACTGTGACTCATACTGATGAAATGAACTTTGTACCTGTGGGGGGAGCTTTTTTATCTCTTCTTGATTATTTACATAATAATCGTGAACTTGATTTAAATTTTTCGCTCGTCCGCCCACAACATCGCTAATATCCGTTCCTATGTCCATCGCTCTACTCCATATTGGTCTTCCCCCTGGTTCAGTTCCCCTATATCCTATAATCACCTGATTGCTATTCTCATTGTGAAAAACGGTCGCATCAAATCCAGAACCGTTCGTGTCATGTAATAGTTTCTCGTCTAAATCAGCAACCCTCCAACCAGGAATGTTATTATTTCTATAAGTCTTTGGATCAATATTCAATTCGTAAGCTTCATTCGATATGATCCAGTAAGTTTCATCTTTAACGTAATTCAATTTTTCCCCACCTTGTCTAAATAGCTGAGATATTATAAAGTTATAAAAAGTCATTATTTCCATTAAAGGAGAAAAGAAAATTGAAAAAGAAAATTTGGCTTTCTGCTCTTACCTTGGTTTCAATCCTTGTTGGAATCTTTTATTACATGCAATATACGGCGAATGTACAAAAAGAAGAATACGTCCAATCTGGCATACCTATTGGAAAAGAATACATTAGGAAACATTATAATGCCGAGTTTATATACAAAAATTACGACTATATTGGCGGCTATGTTAACTCTACCGTTTATCTTCGTGGCTATATAAAAGGACATGAAGGTCAGATAATCTCACTAAATTACGACTATAAGAAAAAAAAGGTACTCTACGTAACTGGACCGGATTGGTTCATCGATAGTCAGGATCCCAAGAAGGACGTATCTGTTCCATAAAATAAGATTCGCTTTATTCAGTAAATAAGTTCACTCTTCCATTCTCAGGAAGCAATATCATTATAATGTATTATATTTATTTCGAGTATCAATCGGAACAGAAATGAGAACAAAGTCGGAGAGGATTGTATTTTTGGTGATAGTTCTTACCTAATAACGATTAGGACTTTATAGCTGTATGTTAGGAGAAGATTACGTAAATGAACATACCTTTTAAGTTGTGTCTAATATTTCTATGACGCCGCTTATTCTGACAGGATTCGGTTTCTCAGTACCTCAAGAAAAAGAGTTATAGATGTCGCAACTCCCATCGGCATCAACCTTATCCACTACAAACTACGCTATATTAGAGGTCACGAGAACAGCAAAATCACCATTCACTACACTTATTAAACTAAAGAAGTGATCAACGTTTCTGGACCGGGTTGGTTTGTTATTGGTTTATTAATAGTAGGGTTATAGATGAGGATGCTCGTTATTCCTAAGAAAGCGTGTAGCATATTCACTCCCAATTCTAAGGAGATTAATTCAACTTGAAAAAGAAACAATTATGGCTTTTTGTCTTTATATTACTTGTCATTCTGGTAGGGGTCTTCTATTACATACAGTATGCATCGAATGCCAAAAAAGAAGAAATCGTTCGGACAGGCATACCTATTGGAAAAGAGTACATCAAGAAATACTATAGGGCAGATTTCATATTTAAGAGTTATGACTATATAGGTAGCTATGTTAATAACACGGTTCATCTAATCGGTTATATAAAAGGGCATGAAGGCCAATCGATATCTATCGCTTACGATTTTAAAAAGAAAGAAGTGTCTAGTGTAACCGGACCAGATTGGTTCATTGACAACCGCTATCCCAAAAAGATTATTTTTCCATTCTAAAGTCAAGTCCAGTATCCAAATAATCAGCCCTCTAACAGATGATTTTTTCCTAATATGAGGAAATAGTATCATTATAATACTTCCTGTTACTAAAAGATATTTGCAACAAAAATAAGAACCAAGTCATTGTTCACTGCATTCGGGTTGTAGTTCACATTAAATTATAAATAGCATGTTAGGGGAATGTTGCGTAAATGAACACAATCCTTAAATGTTGCACAGTTCTCATCATAATATTAACCATTCTGGGCGGTTGTGGTTTTTCTACCGCTCAAGAGGAAGAGATAGTGGAGTCTGCTACTACTGTCAGTATCAAATATATTAAAACTCACTATAATACGGATTTCGTATTAAAAAATTACAATATTGAAGAAAACAGTGTCTTTTCAAGAGTACATCTTTACGGCTATATAAAAGGAAACGATACAGACTTAATTAGGATATCCTATGACTTGGACTCAAAAGAAATCGTCAATGTTACGGGACCGGATTGGTTTATTGATAGTAAGGTCATAGATAAGAATGCACCTTATTCCTAAGAAAGCGTATAGCATATTTAGCTCAATTTTAAGGAGAATACTTCAACTTGAAAAAGAAACAACTATGGCTTTTTGTCTTTATATCACTTGTCATTCTGATAGGAGTTTTCTATTACATGCAGTACGCATCGAATGCCAAAAAGGAAGAAATCGTTCGGACAGGCATACCTATTGGAAAAGAGTACATTAAGGAATACTATAGGGCAGATTTCATATTTAAGAGTTATGACTATATAGGTAGCTATGTTAATAACACGATTTATCTAATCGGCTATATAAAAGGACATGAAGATCACTCGATATCCATCGCTTACGATTTTGAAAAAAAAGAAGTCCTAGATGTATTAGGACCTGCTTGGTTCATCGATAGTAGGAATCCTAAAAAGAATTAGAATATTGAACCATGATTGCAGAAAAGGCCCCTTAGGGGCCTCTTCCAGTCGTCGTTAGTCATATTTAGCGCTCTTCACCTTTGGTGCTATGCTTAGTTACATGAATAAAAGGATATTCTCCTTTGCTAATTTTACGTTTCCATTCTTGAATCATATCTTCTTGGGTAGGCGGTTTCTCATTCACGATTGCTCCTGTAGTTACTTTAGCCATATTCTTTACCCTCTCACGATGGATTAGTTATTGCGTCTTTATCTTTTCTCCAGTCATTTTGATGTTACCATCCATTTCTACCAAACTCGTTTTACATTTTAAACCGATAGCATCCTTCGCGGTGACCTGAATTGTGTTCCCCGCATTGAATACCAAATTTCCATCAGCCTTAACACGGATGTCCTTTTTACTCCGCAATTCGATGCCGTGGTCATCCAACAGTCGAATCACCACTTCATCGTCGTTCCCCGTGATTAAAATTTCATTTTTCTCAAAAATAATAGCTTTGCGGTACTTGGTCATAAAGATCTTCGTGGACGGGTCCTGAATAAAGTCGCCCCCTTTGGATCTCTTGCGGATCGAGTGAGTTACAATGGCGTCCTTTTCTTTAGCGGTCGGAAAGTAAATGTCTACAAAATCAAATAGCTCCGGCATGCAGTACCATCCTGTATTCCCTTCCGATGTATAAAATGTAGCCGTTGGGAAAGCGTAGGTTTCCTTGACATTCGGCTTGACCTTATCCATTTCATAAAAGAAAACCTTCACATGATCCTGCTCGATTCCAATAACCTTCGATTTTAACGAGATACCACGAATGCTTTCATTTACAATCAAATCCTGTTTCATTCCATCCGCTGTAGTCAGCACATATTCATGCCACAAAGCACTATGTCGTATAAACGCAACAGACTGCAGGACGTATAAAGCTTTCCCTTTAAATTTAACCTCCGCCCCAATTTGCAGCAGGACATCTCTAGCCCCTGTCGTTTGCACTTTATAATATAAAAGATTGTCATCCTTGCTGGCTCCTGGTTTGGTTTTTCTGGTCATCGAGTAGTTATATTGCTTTAGCTCCCCTTGATTGACACCATCCGGTAATCCAAAATAAAACTGAGGTTTTTCTCCAATCGGATCAGGTATTAGTCCCCAACCAAGCCGAGACGCTATACGTTTTAGAAACGACCAGTCCGTTTCGTCGAATTGCATCGTAAATTCCTGTAAAAGCTGATCTTTTAAGCGGCTCGTACAATTGGCTTTGGGATAGGATTTGAGTACATGTTCAAGTAATGCCTGCACCTTCATCTTCACATTTTGAAAGGATTGTCTATGAAGCACTTCATCCAGCTGGCTTGTATAGGAGAGGGCCTCGACAACCAAATAGGCTACATTGGACACCAACTTGATTCTGAACTGCGTGACTAATCCCCTAAATAATACACTCTGCTTTTGATCATCATTCACATAAGAAACGACTAACTTCGCCCCTGCCTCCATATGATCTGTGTACTCTTCCATTTGGGCACCCGTTAACACACCTGTCAAAAAGACTTTCACATGCTCATTCATTTTCTGTACAACTTTAACTTTCGGATTTTTAAGAGATAAAACCGTTCCATTATACTTGATGATTGGATATCCCATGTTACCGCTCCTCTATGTCGGTTAGTTTACGTTTATCCGTTGTTTGCTTACGTATTGAATGACATCTTTAATGGTTTGATTATGTCCCTGATCGTTGAGAGCCTGATCTAATGCAGGGAGCGTGGTAAAGGTTTTATTTTTTTTCTGAAAATATATGCTGGCCATAGGGAACTCATCAACTCTACCAGGTCCATGAATCCCGTTGTCAACATTGGCAATGATGATAACATCCTTCAATCCATCCTTATTCACATCCTTGAAGGCCACTGCTTCTACTCCTCCGTAACGTGCAACCCACTCACGGTTCCCGTAGAAATCAGGGAATGGATATAGAATATGTCCTTGGTCATCCAATAGGAAGAAAAAAAATTTACGAAGACCTTCCGGATACCCATATGTGGATACAAACCTTACTTTCCCAAAGCCTTCGAGAGTAGTTTGAAAAGACTGCGACTCTGCAACTTCATATTGGTCAGTATCCAATTTCCCACCACCAACATCGGAAACAGACTGATCCACAACTAAACTTAACTCACTCCATAGTTCCTTATTTTGCTTGATATTATCTGGAATTTGCGCAAGACGAATCTCATACTCTGCATGGTCCCCTACTGCATGAGCCACAGGAATACTAATTCCTAATGAATCACTTGTGAGGTAACTAAATGATTCTATTCCTGCTTCCACAGGCGATCCTTCGGGTACATCCGCGCTTGCTAATGCTAGAATCAAATCATCTTGAGTAAGATTACCAAGTAAATCTTTTTGTTCTGGCTCTACAGCTGAGAATTTCCCGCTTTTTATAAGATCAATAAAAGGTTTATCGATCTTCACCAGATCACTCAATCTTAATATTGAAGCCTGCTTCATATCCAAGTTGGTCGTATAGAAAATATGATTAGGATAGGCTGCGTCCTTCACATAACAAACACCCGTATATTGAACACTCAAGAACCGTTCACTTTGCCGTTTAATTTCATAATCAATCTCTACATGAGCTTCAGTACCAGAATCGACATGTTCGTGTAATCCTTTTACCGCTTCGGTCTTAAGAATTTGGTTTAAAGATTTTTGCTTTGCAGTATCCTTGAGCTTTGTAATTTGAGGATATTTAATCACGATTCCATGTTCCGAATATTTCGCTTGAATGAGTTCGTAGCTTTGCTGTTCAATATGAGTATTTGAGCTGATGCTATGTTCAGAATCAATACGGACTTCCCCGCTTTTGGAGAACTCAATGATAAAGTTCTGTTCAGAATCATCACTGTTTATTAAGAAACCATCGTCGTGGTCTAAAACTCCGATACTCATGCTATCATGTTGTCGACTCTCGATAATAATAGGCTCATTCATATCCTTGTTCAGTTCCCACGTATCTGGGAGCTTCATCTTACCTACATTTATGCTTTTCTGCGTCCACTTTTGTCCAGACAACTCCCATAAAGCAACGAATACGGGATCTGGATGATATATGGAAACATATCCCCCTAACCACAACTGCATTCCGTGCTCTGAATCTCGAACCACAAAATCTGTAGCCAATTCTGGCCCGCCATCCTCAATCATCTGGGCGTGCACAAGTTGCTTCATACTCCACCACTGAATAAATGTGTATTTATCTCCGATCGTACCTGTCAGCGTTTTAGGTGCTCTATAATTCACAACCCTAACGTTTAGCTGCCCACTTTTTAACTGAAACGATTTTGTTAAGATAGTGAGATTGTTATCGAACTTTTCTACTAATTCTCCGTCCTTCATCCCTACACTTTCTGGTTCGTTTAACAACAAATTAAGATCCTGTGTGAAGTTCTGAAGCTTATTTTGTCTGACATCAGAATCCATATTTTCATCGTTGATTATTCGAAGTTTTTGAACTAACACCTCCAACTTTTTCGAATAGGAAATCGTTTCGGCTTCATTTTGGAGAACAAGCGCATTATTTGTTGCTGCTTTTGAAGAATCATTTCCCTCCGTACATCCGTTCAGTACCACGAAGGAAAATAACAATAACAGGACGAAACATATACGACCGCCCTTGAAGTAACTCATGCTGGATATCACACTCTCTACGATTTATCGTTTAATTCTATGCTCATAATCCTCCACTTGCCTGACTGTTTTTCTAATGTAAATACAAGTCCTTGGTTTGATTCCTTTTCTTCTGAGTTACTCTTTACCAAAAATGCCCGCTGATCAGCCTTATTAGCAATCTCTTTTATATTCAGATCTAATCCCGTATAGTCCATAGCGGAAAAATCTATGATATCTTCAAAAAAATTATTTTTCGGGTTTTCTGACAAAGCTGTGAATTCCGCCATTTCAGGCAAGTGTATCAAGAAGCGATTCATAAGATAATGATCTTCCAAATAATTTTGAATAATATCTTTGGGAACCGTGGGGTATGCAAATTTTTCGTTTTCATTCTCATATAGTACTTTTGTTTTTTCTGGTCCGGTCCTGTTGAATTTTTGATAAGTCATTATCGTATGTTGCTGAGTATCCTGAAAGCGGTAGTAACTCACATCCTCAAAAACACCATCTTTATTAATGTCCTCTAGCTTCCTGCTCCCTTGCCCTGTTGCTTCTGGATAACTGTAATTCAGGTTATTAATTTGGTTATGGTACAAAGCAAATATAGAGAAGCCTTCTGCCTCATTCACTTCGCTAGTGGAATATACCACGATAAATTTTTGTTCTGTTTGATCCAACTTCATGATCTTCACATCTTTATTAAGATGCACAACCATAACTGGGTCCTTTAATTTATCAATGATGTGATAACCAGCATCCTCCCGGACTACAAATATGGCGTCAATTTTCTCTTTTTCTAATCCAAAAGCAAGCACGTAATCCGGCTTTCCATCATGGTCCAAATCTTCTTTTAATATTTTCTGAAGCTGCTCATTTGGGGGTTGGATTTTCTTTATAAACTGATCTAATGTGTTAGAATCTATGGCGTAATTTTCATTTCTTTTATTAATCGGATTCACAATATTGCTATTCCGATCTTGTTTTTGAGCAGCAGACTCTGGTTCAGTCACAGCTTTTTTCTCTATCATTTGAGTGCTAGGTTTGATGGGATCAACTGCTTGCTGCTTCTCATTCGTAGGTTGTTCAGAACATCCATTCAATAGCAGACTAAATAACAATATTAAAAATAGTATTTTATTTTGTTTTATAAAGTTGATTTCAAAAAACTCCCTTTTCACGTTGTTCATTGAACGTTTATACGTTGTTTGCTTACGTATTGAATGACATTTTGAAGTGTTCGGTTATGTCCAGTTTGATCGATACTCTTATCCAACTCAGGCAGGGTAGTGTACGTTTTGTCCTTTTTCTGAAAGTAAATCCCCGCGATAGGTAGAGTTTCTATCCCGTGTGCATTAACTCCGGTGATATAATCAGCAATAATAACAATATCCGTACGTCCATCCTGATTCAAATCCTTAAAACTTACTGCTTTGATCCTATCAATCATTTTACCGTTGTTACCATAAAATTCGGGGAATTCGTACAGGATCTTGTTTTCCACATTTTTGTCACTGTTAACTTCCAAAAAAAACTTTGCTTGAATCAGATCATTCGTATCCTCATCTTTTAAAGTGGATATAAACTTTACTTCTCCCCATCCATTAAGAATGGTAGTAAATGATTGTTCCCTTTGAATAGTATATGGTTCTAGATCAGGGTCGGGCTGAGCATCCTCTTCTACATAATCAGCACTACGTTGCTGTTCTATGGATTTCTCCATATTATATTCTATGAAGATATTATTTACTTTTTCCGTTTCAGTATCCCACTGAATCCTCAAATGTAAGCCATTCTTGGAATAAAGCAGACTCCCATTTGTTACAATACTCGGTTTGCCATAGAGCTGTAGTACTTTGCCAAGGGTATCACCGATCTTCAAGCCTCTTTTTGTTTTAAACTTGGGATTCTCCAAACTCACGGCTACTAAATAGCTTTCACCATCCACCAGTTCCTCCCCTTCAAGTTCAATCTTAGATAAAACTACAAATCTTATTTCTGGCTCCTCATAGTTAGGATAGGACAGACTCCATCTTCTATATGTTCCATTCCCACTATTATATCCTCTATTGTTAGCTTCAAATCCTTCACTGTAACCCCACTTATGGATAAGTTCTTTAATATCCGTATTCTTATCAATCTTATGTGATCGATATGAGACCTCAAAGTCGTCGTCCTGAAGGGACTCCGGATCGGCAGAAGCAATATTCTGGGCTTTTTCGACTTTTTCACTTCGATAGTTCCATGTGCTCTCGTCTTTGACGCTAACTGTTTTCTCACTTTTATAATTATTGATACTTGTAGAACCGCACGCAGTTACTCCAAAAATCATTATAAGCATTATAATGCAATAACCGTAACTTGGTTTGTACACTTCTTTTCCTCATTTCGAATTGTGATTTATCTTTCACCGACGATACTCCACTCATTCGTATCATTTTTTCTGCTATCGTTACCATTTTGGGTAGGTTTAAATTTAAAATTAGGAAGCTTAATACCTTCGGATGCAGCAATTTTCTGAGTTACACTTTTATCAAGACTCAACAAATATTGTTCATAGTTAGAAGCTTCATTCCCACTAAAGGTATTGTATATTTTCCGCACACTCTCACCCCAACGGTTATCGCTAGCGTATATGCCACATTCAACTCGCTTAGATTTCATTCTAAGAATCGGCGTGAACCAATTACAGTATTGGAAAATATCTCCTTTGCCTGTAATACCACTCAATTTATTGTTTTTTACTACTGCTTGCCTAAATTCCTGACCATAATATATATATCCTAATATTTTCCCGAATATCAGGCTATTGGCTTTCATCAAATCTTTGGCATAATTAGTTTCAGCACCATGCTCACCATCAGCCGCCCTATTTGTACTACTAGTGTTAAAACTTCCAGTTCCTTCTTGAACAATAATTGCTAACAAAAAACGGGGATCAATCTGAATATCATATGTTTCTTGTATCTTCTTTGTAGCTTCCCATAAACCATGCAACTTTTCCTGATTCCATTTCATTTTGGTGAAATTTAATGAGCGTCTTTTGAATGTTTTTTCAGCTTCAGAACTACCGTTATATTGAAATTCAGCAGGTATCCATTTTCCAGCCGGAGTCTTTACGTTCGTTTTTGTAGGTTCATCTTTCGATTCGGTGGTAACGGGTACTTCTGGTGGTGCTTTAGTACTCGTATCAATCAGACCTAGCTTCTCGCGTATAGCTCGTCCCGCCTTCTCGGCAGCCAGCTTTTCCTTGATATCTCCACTTGCCTCCGCAGTCATCCAACCAACGGTTTCTTTTTGCATTTGCTCTTGAGCCCACTTGGGGAATGTGGCCATTTCGCGTAATTTGCTTCGAAGTCCTTCTGCCAGTTTTTGCGCTTTACGCATACCTACCTCGTCACCATTGACTTGAGCAATATACCAATCTTCTTTGTATTTACGCATCCAGGTCTGGGCCCAGTCTGGGTAATTTAGTTTTTGTTTTTTCTGTTCTGCTGCAAGATCAAATGCCTGTGCTTTCCTGTGTGCATTAGCAGTTGTTAAAGCTCTCAACATAGGGGTTGCACCAAACGTTGGCTCTTTCCATTTCATATGTCTTCTCCTTTTTTACGAATACTAAAAGAATCGTATCTCTGACATACAGGTATCGTTATATTTGCTTCCTCGCTCTACGGCCTCAATCGTTATTTTCACGAAAGAGGTATGAATGGGGTTATCAAGAAATTCGTTTCTTATAAAATCATTATCTATCATCATGGTCTGCCCGTTTGAAAACTCTAGTTTCATTCGTTTAACTCTATTATTTGCTTGGAAAGCTTTGGATGACTTAGCTAAACCATTAATAAGCTCAAACCCCTTCAGTTCTTGCATAGAGCCGAAATCAATTTTGATCCACTCCCCGATCCCGTCTCCCTTAACCCCTTCGCACCAGGCTGTGCTCGCATCTCCATCCATGATGTTACGGGCAGCATAGGAGTTCCCTGCCTGATCTGGAAGTGTAGATGAAGCAACAATTTTCTGTGCCGGAATGCTTTTCCGATATTTCATCAAATCCGTTGTAGTTTGTATCCATTGTGTAGGGGACACGTTATAGCCTATCCTATGGAATACATTGGAGTATTTTATAGGCAGACCTGTTGGGATGTCTCGTTGTTGCATTTCACCCTTCGAGTTCAAATAAGCAACCCTGTGATTATCCGAGGTTATAACAGGAGAGTTTGTGGCTTTCATTAATAACCTCTTCTCTCCTGTTCTGATATTGAGCAAATACGTCTTATCAAGATCGTAAGAAGAGAGCAGTAAATTATCGTTATAAAGCCACTGTTCAATCTGTATGCCGTCTAATCCTGACTTGATTTGTTGGATTAGCTTGTTCTTGGACAAGTCATAGATCAATATATTATGGTTACTATTGACAAGGGCAAATTGGTTACTGTCAGGTGAGAACACGGGAAGAACGAGATAGTGGCCATCGTTTAAATGTCCTAATGCTTTCGTTTTCTGCATCTGATTTATATAATAAAAAAAGGCAGCATCCTCTGTGTAAACACACTTCCGAAAGTCAGGAGACATAACGGCGTAGTCCCTATTCGGCACCTTAAATTCAGTTATTTTCTTTGTGGTAGACAGATCAAAGATTTTAATGATTAAATAATCCAAATCCTGCGATTCTCTACATAAAGCGATATGTTTGCCATCATCCGAGAAACCAGCCAGATACAACTCATTTTCAGGATACGCTTCACCTTCACTTGCATGTAATTTACCTATAATGTCATCTAAATCAATATAGGTATTACCTGTAGGATCATCCATATCAGCGAGATAATCTATAGGCATGTTTCCATTTTCCGCTTCAAAGAGCAACCAATTTACAGCCCTTTTTGTTGGAGGAAGTTTCTCGGACTGAGAGACAGAAGCATGAGTTTCATTCCGCTCCTGTCCTACTTTTCGGCTCTCGTTCGATTGTATACAGCCACATAGCATGGAAAAGATTATGACGAATAACGCAATTTTACTTATCCACACCGCAGTTTTATTTCGCTTTCTACTGCTCATCACAATAACTTCAGCTCACCTATACAAGTATTGGGGAAATCTGTGCCATTTTTCACTTTTAGAATAGTAATTTTAACGAAAGATGTCCGTATGGGTTCATCGAACTTGAAGCGGGTGTCATTATTCTCAAGCACCACAGATTGTCCATCCGAAAAATCAAGTTTCATTTTTTGGATTGTATTCACGTCTAAATACTTATTGTTAACTCGTATAATACCGTCAACCATCTCCATACCTCTGACCTCTTGAATTGAACCCAAATCCATAGTTACCGCTTCTCCTACTCCGCCTCCCTTCGTTCCTTCACACCAAGGGGTTAAATTATTATCGTCCGTTAAATTGTTCACATTAAAAGAATAGTTACTCTGATTAGGAAGTGTGGAAGAGGCCGTAACCTTTTTCACTTTGACCTTGTTGCTATATTTCATATAATTGGTTTTTGTTTCGATCCACTGTATTGGAACTACCCAGGTTCCTTCACCACTTACAATGGACGAAATATCTTCTTTTTTTCCACTAGCTACATCAATCATGAACATTTTTACAACCTCATCATCTGCCAGAACCAATTTTTTTTGATCTGGGGATAAAATAAAATCGCCCTCATTTTTAGTTATAAACTGTACTTTTCCAGTGTGTATATCTAGTGAATAAATATCGTTTATGAAAGTATTATCTTTTTTATAAGTGGTATAAATAAGTCGGTTCTCCTGATCCCATTGCATAATACTCGAGACATCAGTGCCTGCAAGCAGAAGCTTCGTACCACTATCACCGGATAGATCAAGCATTACGATCCCTGTCTGATCATCAACAAAACATAACTTGGTGTTATCCGGTGAAAACACTCCCTGAGCAATATTACTAACATCCGCTTTGCCTTTGTTAGTCTTCAATTCTGTAGTTTTTTTACTTATTGCATTATATAAATACAAACGTCCGTCCATTACGTATAGATATTTGCTTAAATCAGAAGAGATCACAGGATATTGAGCCGTTGGCGGCAATTTAAACTCTCGTTCTTTTTCTCCCGCATCCAGATCGTACACTTCAATAATGAGCATCTCCTCTGGTTGCTCCCCATAAACATCTCTGATAATCGACATACGACTGCCGTCACTTGTTATTTCCCCAACATATACTTGTGAGCCACGATATTTTAGACGTTCTTCCCGAGTTTGCATGGTGTCAATCAGGTCGTCGATACGGATATTAGTTTCTCCAGTAGGATCATCTAAATTGGTTAAGAATTGAACTCGATCTTCTACGCCTTCCTGACCATTCAAAAGCCAGCTTGCTTGCTTTCCATTCCCCTTTGCAGCATCCTGATTGACCTTAACTTCATTACTTGATAGTTTATTGGGGGACTGCGAAGATGTATTGTCCTCTCCTATGGTTGCTGTACATGCAGATATCAGCACTGAAAAAACAATAATCAAAACTACTTTTATACAACGCATGATTTCTCCTCTCTTCTACACTCTCTATAAAGTTTCCTCATTAAGCGGGTTGGCTCAGTTCCTTTATACGATTCTGTACTTCCTTATCCCTACTTATTTTTAATGGATCCATCGTCTTGGATAATACGCCTAACTGCTATTACGTTTGTATATATACGACCGTAAGACCCCTTCCAATCTTTGCTTAATTTATCTATCGTTACATTATGAGAAGGCTTTTTATCTGAATCCATTTCACTAGGCTTAGTTGCGTTACCATGCTCGTGAATAAATTCCCCGTTCCCGATATACATGCCTACATGATTCGGTTGTCTCCCCGTTCTTTTTTTCCAATCAAATAATATTAGGTCACCTAACTTCAGGTTTTTATAATCCCCCTTAGAGCGTAAACTTTGGTGGTCAACCTCTGTCCCCCGATTGATTTGGTCTCTTGTAGTACCGCCTATACGCACATTTAATATGGTAAAGTACACCGAGGAACTAAAATCAGAACAGTCCATATAAATAGGTGGATTGTTGGGGTCCAGCTTCATCGTTGTAATTTTAGTATCCATACAGTAAGGAATCTTGCCTAAAAACTTCTTAGCGAATTCTACAATTGCTTTCCTTTTTTCCTCGGCAGAACTGTTGGATGGAGTAGGCTTTGGTTCCTCCTTCGCTGGCTTTTCAGGAGTAGTCGGCGGCTTCTTGCCCGGTTCCGTTTTCGTTGTTGTCGTTGCTGGAATTGTTGGCGTTGCAGCCTTGCTAACCTTAGGCCATGGAAGGATACCATTGGCTACTTGATGCAGGTACACTGCGAGCACATCACGACCATAGCCCTTATTCTCCAGACCGTATTTTTTCGCAAAATCATGCAGTGCGGCGTTAACCTCCTTATCCCAATCGCCTGTAGCTGGAAGCTTGTACGAGAAGCTGTCTGGATACTTCTTGGCAAGCTTGTTCAAATTATCTCTGGCAAGCAGGCTGTTCACGCCATACTTACTCCGCAAGGCGGCAGCTTCCTTAGCAATAGCCTTTTGATCGGCGATGGTCAGCTTATGGGCCGCATCTGCGTATTGTCCGGACAGCTCCTCCAGCCGATTCGCATCTAGATAGGATTTGGCTGAATGACCACGAATCAGCTCGTTGATTAGCACGTTGTCACGCATTTGGTTCGCGAGAAGATGCATCTGCTTTTGCTTGGCTTTGTCGTTGGCTCCATGCGCTTCCCACCACTGGGACGTGTATTCATGCATTTGCGCTCTGGCCCAGGCAGGCATACGATCTATTTCTGCCACCTGCTGACGCAATTGCTTGGCCTTGGCCGCTGCTTCCTTGGCCCCTTTTTTGTCCCCGGCTGCCACGGCTTTGTAGTAGTCCGTTTTAAATTGAAGCAGCAAATTCTGCACCCATTGCGGATACCCTTTTCCCTTCAATTCTTGAATCAGGGATTTATAAGCTTTCAGTTCGGCATCAGGTACCTGATTTTTCATGAACTTACTAACCTTAATATGAAGTGTTCCATCGGTTCGGATATAGCTGGTTTTGCACGTCAGAGATATTTCGCGAGTAGCGGTCATCTGTACCTTTTTGCCATGCAGCACCAAGTCTGTATCAGCGTGAAAGGTAAGATCGTGATGACTATACACGTGAATACCGGAAGCTGGATTTAAGCGTACAAGTATCTTTTCTTTTTGGGTGGAAAGTGCCACTTCTTTGTCGTCGAATCTCGCCACTTTTTGAGTTTTGGTATGAAACAGCTTTCTTGACGGCTTGCTGATTTCATCTCCTTTGAAGTCTCTCTTACGTAGGGATTGAACCACACGAGCTTCCTTTTCTTTGTTGGATGGAAAATACAAATGAACATGGTCCCCTAGCTCGGGCATGCAATGCCAACCGATTCCATCACTGGTATACATGGTGGGGTAAGAAAACCAGCACCCCTCAACTTTGGACTGCATAGAATCCACGGACAAGTGCAGTTTAACGGATTCGTTTTCACCATCTAACTCTATGACTTTCCCTTCAATAGAGGTACCTTTGATTAACGGGTTATGTATAACCTCCCTCGGAATACCTGCTTCCGGAACGAGAACGTAGCCATATGTCATGATGCCTTGCTTCATCTCTGCATGAATCTGATTAATAACCCAATGCTTTCGTTGAAACACGACGACATCTCCAAGTTCAAAACGCTTCGTATCCTCCACTTCAGCATATGTATATTCTGGACCTGACTTTGTTTTTTGGAGGGAAAAGTTAATGCTACGCAGTTCACCTTTCACCTGTTCTTTCGAGGTACCTAACCATAGTCTCGGGAACACGGATGTGATCTCGGCAATGAGTCCAGCTTGCAGACGAGAGGCCATTCTTTTTAGAAACTCCCAATCACTCTCCCCATACTGGATAGTAAAGCCACCCAGCTTTTGATCGCTGTCCGTCAGGTCAATAAAATCCCCGTGTGGATAGGCATCTATAAGTTCGCGGAACAGTTGATAATACGTCAAGTTGCTATTTTGAAACGAACGATTTTTCCGTTGTTGATCCATCAGATATGTAAAAGAGGCAGCCTCTATGTACATGTGATATACGCCATTTTTGAATGCAATTCTAATATTGGTGACAATTCCTTTAAAGATGCTAACTGTCCCTCGCTCTTTATCCGTCTCATATACCTCTAGCACATCTTCATCGTAAGCTAATCCATCATACTTTGCATGATCCTCATCCGGTATGAGAGCAGTGATGTACACCTTGCCGTGCTCATTTATCTTCTGTGTCAATTCAAAATCAAGCAGCCTGATAATTTCATACGGTGCATTCACTCTAATATTTCCATAAGTCAGCACAGTTCCTGCCAGTCCCATCTTACTCCCCCCGTTTGCTTTTCATGTGATGCAAATCCTACAATCTGTTAACTATTCCTGCCCGTCTGTGGTGAACGAGATTTTTCCACACCACATGCATAAGTTCGTGGAGCAGCTCATAAGAGCCGGAGATTGATCTACGTATACATCCTTTTTTCCATTCAACCAAGGCATAGAAACGCTCGGTTTGCAGGGCTGCGGAATGATTTTTCCGGAATTTCCTTTGTTAGCAGAAGAAACTGTAGGATTATGCATACTACGGCACATTCCGAAAGAAGAGATATGCGTCTGCGGGTGAAAATCCTGAATATTCCCTTGCAGTTTGTCGCCAATACTAATCCCTCTGTTAGCTGAAACACTAAATCTTCCCGTATGACTTCCATAGCTGCAATGTATCTGTGCCCCATCCACTACATAGCTCTCACTCATTCTTGGACTCTCCTTTGTATAATTGGCCCCTCTGTATCAACCTTTTGTAATTTCAAGCCTGCCAGATTGAACTTCAAAATACATTCAGCCACATCGAGGTCTACAATGATATGATGATTGGCATCCTGAACCCTGAATATTTTATGATTCTCCACTGCATATTCATCTAGAATGATTTTCTTCAGTGTACCGTCCCTATGATATTCACTACATGGTGATAAACACATCAGGCTAGGTGGATTTGCCAGCCAATACCTTGTTTGCTGCATTCGCTGCATATCGGCAAAAACAACCAACTTCCAGCTTAATCCGGATTGATATATATCAAAGATTTCCTTTAGTTGTTCCGAAACGATGGATACCCGATGCTCTATAAAATCAATATAGTCCGCATCACCTGATACATAAAATTGTAAAATAGATTCTTCATCGGCACATGATGGGCTTTCTGCCCATTCCAACAACTGCCTGCGATTTGTCTCTACTGGATACATATACTCCGTAATACGATTATCCTGTTGAATCATGTAGTACTCCATAAGCTGTTGAATACACCACCTCACTGATTCCTTTATACTCCCCTATTCTTACTTCCAAATCGTCCTCACATTTCAACGCCTTGAATTCAGGTAAATGTACAGCCTGCTGAATAGCATCTTTCGCTAATTTCAGAATATATTGATGGAATTCCCCTGTAGCCTGGAGTACAAATCGCTCCACATCAGGCTGAAAAATCTTATTCATATAGGGTTTTCGAAGCTGATTCAATTCATCCTCCAATTCTGCTAAAAAGCTGAATGCCCAGCCTGCATCATAGATTCCATAACAAGGTTGAGGATCAAAGAACCAATTTTTATCATAGGCTTCGACGACATAGTTATAGTTACGATCCATCAGATACGTGCGCCTCATAGAATAGGTAATGTATCCGATCCTCGTCTTGGCCACTTCTGCAGAATGGGCTTGCAGGCAGATCGATTGAAAGGATTGAATAAAGGAAGAGATGAGCTCTTCTTTTATTTGTTCATACAAAGACGCTGCTTGATGTAATTTCTGGTTCAATACATCTTCTGCATAGGTCTTAAGGAAGTGTTGTAGGGCTTCCTGTCTACTCATAATTCCACCTCTGAACCTATTATATAGAATATTTACATGATATTACTGGTTCTATCCTCCTATTTTATTACACAATTTTCATATCATGAGATTACATATGAATTTATGAAAAAAGAATGAAAATAATCATATATTTTCGTGAATGTGTAATAATACAAACAAAAACCTTCCCAGAAAGGCTAGCATTAGACCTAAAAAATGAAGGTTTGCGCAAGCGAATAGGTAAATGGAAGTAGAAAGATCGGTTTATAATGAAATAATCATGTATAATTAATGATACGCTCCAAAAACACATTCAGAGGATCGGGAATGGGATACACAAACTGCTAAAGTTTTTGGATAACCACCACTTTGCATCAGGATTGGAGATACATGACTACTTCACCTACAGGTTTTTATAATAGTATTCAAGAGGCTACCGCGCATGTCATTGATGTGTTGAGTGATATTTTGCATGTAAATACCATTTTCATTGCCGCTAATGATGGGATTACGAATGTAATCGTTGATTCATTTAACCGGGAAGAGATACTCGTTAAGAAAGGGGATGTGCTCCCTTTTGAGCTTAGCTATTGCAGTCTGGTGTTGGACCATCCTGCAGATCACCTCACGATTTCAGAAACGACTATTCACCCGCACACTTGCGATTTAGATGTGACTAAAACCATGGGAAACCACTCATTTACAGGAATCCCTATTCGCATGAAAAATGGTCAGGCTTACGGAACCATTTGTATCTTGGACGCGCCATCTGTACATTTGACAGAATCCGAATTGAAGGCCCTACAGGCTATGGCTGTATTTCTGGGTTATGTGGTGGAACTGGAGAAAGAAAAGATAGATGCTGAGATCTCTGCCCTGAGCAAGCTGGATTTGATCTCTTCCCTGAGTAATAAAATTCGGTTTTCGCTAACCGAAATATGGGGAGCCACCGACCTCATGCTGACGACGGAGTTAACAGAGGAACAACAGCAATATATGAGCATCATGGAGTCGAGCAGTCGCTCGCTTATGACGTTGTTGAGTAATATTTTGGATTACAGCAATATAGAGTCCAGGCAGATCGATGATATTGAAGATCCGTTTGATCTGAGAACGATGATGGAAAATGTATTGAGTCTGTATACAGAGGTAGCTGCGCGACGGAATCTAGAGTTGAAGCTCGACTGGAATCTCACCAGCTCGCCTATTTTTATCGGGGATGAGGCTAAAATTCGCCGTATGCTGATTAATTTGGTAGATAATGCAGTGAAGTTTACAAGCACAGGAGCCGTCACTTTATCTGCAACCACCCGATCTGTGACCGATGCACCTGAGGTTGAACTGGAATTAAAGGTGAAGGATACTGGAATCGGTATATCTCCGAATAAATTGAAATTGTGGCTTGAACATGACCGTGGGTACTCCCCCTCATATGGTAATCCAGGCTTGGGTTGGCAGATTACCAAACATCTATTAAAACGAATGAACGGTAAGATGACAGGGAGCAGTGAACCTGGTAGGGGGACGGAGATAACACTCCAGTTCACCCTGAAAATATACCAGGAGTCTGCCTGAAACAGAGATTAGCTTGTGATATATAGAGACATCATGCAATAGAAGCCCGTGACGCATAACGTCACGGGCTTTATGTTATGGATTACGTGCTACTAGGCAGTATGGTTGCTCTAAGCCGCACGCTTATGCATAGCCAGACTTAGTAACGTTTGGGAGCAGCCAGCTTTGCCAAATCCGCCATATACGTAAAAAAGGCCTCTGGATCTGTATCATATACCAGGTTCACAGGACGTCCATCTGCCTGTTCCACCGTTCTGCCCTGACTTGGTCCTTCTGCGATAACGCTGCAATGCACCGTCTTTTTCTTGACAATGTCCGGGCGTCCTACGGATGCAGTGGTCAGTACATCCCACAAGTAGTAGGTTGAGTTCGTTTCGCTATAGACGAGCGGCGGACATCCAGCATAGCAATTACCCAAGAAATCCACGCCTTCATATCGGCGCTCCGCAGCCCAACGATTGCGTACTGCTGGAGTTAATGGCACTTTGCTTGTGCTTTCCAGCGCTACCAGATCAATCGTAATGCCGCTTTGCCACACCCGATATGCCGCTTCTGGGTCCCAGAACACATTCCACTCTGCTGTGCCGTCATGCTCCGGCTCTTCTACATTCCCTTTTTCAAAGGTGCCACCCATCCATACCAGCTTTTCAATCTTTGCTTCAATATCCGGTGCTTCATCCAGCGCTCGCGCCAGATCGGTTAGCGGTCCAGTGAATAGTAACAGCGTCTTACCTTCAGCTCCGCGTACCTTTTCGATCAGATGCTGATGAGCTGGCAGGGATGAAAGCGGTGCTTCCATACGCCCCGATTCATTCAGTACGGGTAATGCATCCACATAGAAGGAATGTAAACGCCAAGCGGCAGGAAACGGATTTTTACCGCGTGAATTAGACTTTGCGACTTCCACAGGCCCTTTATTTTGTCCAAAACGATCAATAATTTTACGACTGGCATCCGTCGCAGGCTCCAGGTAACCATCTGCTGGAATCACCGATACTCCGGTCAAATGAACCTGCTCCATCTGAAGCAGCATAAAAAGGGATACTAGATCATCCACTCCACCATCATGATTAAAATAAACGTTTGTCTGACTCATCTGTCTCTTCCTTCCTTTATCCCCGTAAAACAGGCTTGTTCTTATCGGCAACCATCCTTCATTATGCCTGATCGCTTCACAGGAGTAAATGTGGGATAGTGCGTGAATCAGCGATTTTTTGCTTACTCCATGCTTAAGAAAGGTAGAAATGTGTGTAATAACAGGGTAGAATCGTGGGTCCTAATCGGAAGCGTATGAAGGAGAGATGCATATGACAGCCCGAACAATAGAAGAGTTGGAGCAGATCCGTAAAGAATGTAAATCCATGGTGACGAAAAGGGCTGCGGCTTCAGGTGGGGCGGTATTAGTTCCAGTTCCAGGGGCTGACGTTCTTGCTGATGTTGGCATTTTGATGCAGCTACTGCCAGCTATTAATGGAAAATTCGGATTATCTGAGAAGCAGCTGGAAGGTCTGGACGCAGAAACAAAATCCATGGTGTATGGTTTTATCACCTCGATTGGCAGCAAGCTGATCGGGCGACTCATTACCCGTGAAGTCATCGTGCAGATTTTGAAAAAAATGGGCATTCGTATCGCTACCAAGCAGGTTAGCAAGTTTGTCCCCCTTCTGGGGCAAGGGCTAGCCGCGGCAATTGGCTTTACTGCTATGCGAACCATTGGTAATCGGCATGTCGATCAATGTTATGAAGTGGCCAAGCGCTTGCTGGAGCAGCGAACTGCGGCAGATATCGCGCGCAACTGGACGGTTCCACAGCAGCCGCTAGAGCCTGTGGGAGTTGATCATTTGCCAAACCGGGACCCGGAAGCAGCAATTCCACTACTGCCGGCATCCACTAAAGATTAAGTCCTTCAAATTCAAGTCAACCATCCATTTCACCCACACGGGGTACTGCAGATCGAGACAGCTCCTGTATCCCGTGCTTTTTAGCCTTCCACCTTGGCTCCATAGGAGCGAGCTACCGCTACTGCCTGCTCGATATCCAGCTTGGCTCCAGTGATGTCCAGATCTTTAAAATTCACACCATCCATTTTCGCACCGCGCAGGTCTGTTCCTTGAAGATGGGCATTGTGCAGTCTTACTCGGGTAAGATCCGCCTCCCGCAAATCTGCTTTTTCCAAATTGCATTCGGATAAGTCAGCTTCCTTGAATCGTATTTTTCGCAAATCTTGTTTTCTTAAATCTGCATGACGCAAATTCGTATAAGACCAGTCTCCGCCCGTAATTGTGATACCATCCATATTCGCCCCTGCAAAATCTGAACCTACTAGCTTGCAGTTATCAAACCGGACTACAAACAGATTGGCGCTGGTGAACAAACAATTGGTAAAAGCCGACTCCTTGTAGTGAGATGCATTCAGAATGGCTCCGGTAAAATCACAGTCCACAAAAGTACAGCCCTCCACGAGGGACTCATTCATCTCCACACCCCGAAAGCGACATCGGGTAAACTCGCAATTTCTCCACTCGCCTTCTCTGGCATCCATTGATCCAAAATCACGGGCTTCATAGACCTCATCTGTATAAAAGAACATGTTCTCTCTCCTATTCCTTATTCCTTATATTAGGAATTCAGCATTTCGGCAAGGACCGCTCAAAACCGCCTTTCATTTTTCCCAGTAAACCCTTCATCATCTTATGATCCTGCGGCGTAAACTCAGACATACACGACCGAATCAACTTCGTATAATAAGGGACTATCTTACTTAACAGCTCTCGTCCTGCCTCCTTTAATCCGACAGTCACCATCCGCCCGTCACTCTCATGAGCCACACGTTCAATCATGCCATCTCGCTCTAATCCGTCGATCAGCCCCGTCATGGTTCCACGCGTCACATCAGCTTTTTCCGCCAACTCTGATGGTGTCATGCGATGTGGCGAATGGCAATGCAACAGGCTAAGAACAATAATCCGGCCCTGAGAAGCCCCCAACTTGCTAAAATCGGTATCCATTTCTCTGAAAATACCGTTAGCCAAGCGTGCAAATGTCACAAAAGTCTCTATATTATCCACTTCGGCATCTTCATGTCCAAAGCTACGCAGCACCCCGCGTATGGAGTCATTATGAAAATTAAAGTTCATAGTCTATCCATTCCTTCCTTAATCCCGCTTGTTCCGTCAGACGGTAGCTTTTCCATTCGTCTGGCAGCAAAGAAGCATACGGTTCCTTGGCAAAACGATCATCTACCAGGACCAACAATCCTTCGTCGTGCTCTGTGCGAATAAGTCTGCCACCTGCCTGAAGAACCTTGTTCATCCCTGGATATACATACGCATAGTTGAAACCATTCCGTCCCTGTTCGGAAAAATAATCCCGCAGCACATCCCGCTCTGCTCCAATTTGCGGCAAGCCGACGCCGACGACCACTACCCCATTTAAGCGATCCCCAGGTAAATCGACACCTTCAGCAAACACACCACCCAGTACGGCAAAGCCAAGCAAGGTGTGCTCTTGCCCAGGCTGGAAAGCCTCTAGAAATCGATCCCGCTCTGGTTCGGTCATCCCCGGACTTTGTACCAACGTATTTGCGGACACGTCCCGAAGCATGAACTCCTCATATACCTCACGCAGATATGGATAGGACGGGAAAAATACAAGGATATTTCCTTTCCGTTCTACAACCAATGCAGCCAGCATATCCGCAATCGCCCCTTTGGAACGCTCACGATCCCGATAACGGATGGAGAGCGGCAGCAGACGTACATCCCACTGCTCCTGATGGAAGGGGGAAGGAACCTGTAACGTATAATCTTCCTCGTTTGCTCCGAGCATGTCCCGGTAATAAGCAAGCGGTGTCAACGTTGCGGAAAAATAAATGGCTGAGCGGTAGCCCTTAATAGCTTGTCCCAGCAAGTGAGAAGGATCGAGGCAGAACAGCTTGACCCTCACTTCACTGCGCCCCGCTTCCACATATGTAACGTATCGTTCATCGTATAAAGCAGCAATGCGCAGCATATTCTGAGCGGTAAAATACGTATCTAGAAGCAATGCATAAGCCGTACCCTCACCGCTTGCGTGGCTTGTACTGCCCCCCGTCACCAGTTCACGTTCAGCTGCTTCCACAAAAGGCGCCAACAGCTCCAGCACCTCTTGCGGTGCTACTGTCTCCACTGCTTTTCCTGTATCTGCATATTGCTTGCGCAGCGTAATCATATGTGCGTTCACTGCACTCGCAGCCGCAGCAATCTCTGGGCTTAGCAACTTAAATTCTCGTTTCAGTTCTAAAAAAGAAGATTTCAAAATTTCCGCCGAAAACATGTCCCGACCGCGTTCTACCAGATTATGCGCCTCATCCACCAGTACGACACCTTTTCGCTTGTGCTCCTCCAGCAATCTTTTCAAAGAAATCCGTGGATCGAAAACATAATTATAATCACTGATTATACCATCCGAGGCATACGCCACATCCAGCGAAAATTCAAAGGGACATACCTTATGCTTGCGCGCATAATGCTCAATCACCGCCCGGGTCATTAACGTCTCATTCGCCAAAATATCGGATACCGCACCGTTGATCCGGTCGTAATAGCCCTCGCACATGCTGCATGATCCAGCATCACAATCATTTTCATCCTTAAAGCAAATTTTATCCTTCGCAGTCAAAGTCACCACATGCATGTGCAGCCCTTGGGCCTGCATTCTAGCGTAAGCTTCTTCGGCTGCTGCCCGAGTCGTGGTACGAGCCGTCACATAATATACTCGCCTAACCTGGCCCTCACCGATAGCCTTGATCGCAGGAAACAAGGTGGATACCGTTTTACCAATACCTGTAGGTGCTTTGGCAAACAGGTTAACCCCTTCGGCAATCGTCTTGTACACCGAACCCGCAAGAGTTCGCTGACCCGAACGATACGTGTCAAAGGGAAAGTTCAACATAGCAATGCTGGCATCCCGCTTTTCCGCATGTGCTCTCAGCAGGAATGCATACGGTGCATAACCAGCAATCATCTCTTGTGCGAAAGCTTCTAGCTCAGCAAAGGATAGCTCGCGCCTAAATCGGCGAATGTCTTCACTGTGTGCCTGTACATAAGTAAGCTGGACCTGCATGGAATGATGTTGTTCCTCACGAGCAATCATATAGGCATACAGAAATGCTTGTGCCCAGTGTACGGGTTGACCGTCACCCTGAATATCTTCGAGGGGCAAAGAGATCGATTTAATTTCATCAACTGTCCATACGCCATCCAGCTCAATCAGTCCGTCACAGCGGCCTTCAATGATAAACAATTCGTCCTTATACGAAATTTCTGTACGTAAATGTACCTCTTTGCGGTCATGCTCCTTGTAACCTTTCTGGATAACCTGATGCACGCGAGTTCCTTCGAGCATACTGCTATTCGAGCGAAAGCCGCTATGAATGCTGCCGCTCCGATGCACATATTCCACAAGTGGACGCACCGATATGTGAATTGGTTCCTTCATACGATCACCCGTTCCGGTCATAGTCCTTTCACTGTACCACGTAGATAAACGAAACGTAAGGGACATAAGAATCGTTTGTGGTCGATTGGTATTCACTCATGCCTACTTTTTACCGAAATATAGAAACGAGGCCTTTTGCTTTATTCCCCACGATACTACAACTCTCATTACAGCATAAAGGATAGGGATATGTTAAAAGAATTAATTAACAATTTTGCGTTATTAACAAGCTTCTTATTCTTTGGAAATTTATTTTTCCGGAAATATGAACGTTACCTAAAAAAACATATATTCATTTATCGGGTAATGAACGGTTTAATGCTGGGTCTGTTTGGCATTCTGTTAATGATGACCGGTTTATGGGTCCGTGGGCACTTTGTGGTCGATCTGCGCCAATTGGCGATTATCATATCTGTTTATATGGGAGGATCGGTATCCGGTCTGCTGACCACCTTGATCATAAGCCTGTACCGTATTTACATCACAGGTGGTTGGACAGATGTTTCTCTGACTGCTGCCGTCAATTGTTTCATGACACTGGGCATTTCACTTATCTTTATTCGAGAAAAAAGCCTAACACTCCGCAAGTGGATGTCGGCCGTACTTGGAGCTGCTGTAGTGTCGCTGTTATCTACTTTCTTTGTAGTTAACCCTCCTGATAATGAATCTATGATAATAATCACAACTATTAAGTTGCTTGGCGGCCTGTTCACTTATTTTATGATGTCCTATATCAAAAAAACAGAACGGGCTGTTCATCTACTGGAAGAAGCTGCAAATCGGGATCATTTAACCGGACTCTACAGTCCACGTGCTTTCGATGCGCTATTCGATGAGGTCTTTCATACTTCCAAGACTACAAAACAACCCTTTGGACTCGTTATGCTGGATATTGACCACTTTAAAAATATTAATGATACGTATGGTCATTTGAACGGAGATACCGTCTTAAGCCAATTAGGAATGCTGTTAATCCGGGAATCTACAACGAGGGCGTACCCCTCCCGTAAAGGCGGAGAGGAATTTGCCATTCTGATTGGAAATTGTGATAGTCAGAAAGCAGCAAGCTTTGCCGAAAAGATTCGGAAAGCTGTGGAAAATGAACGTTTTCTTTTGAATGACGGAACCTCGATCTCTCTAACCGTATCCATTGGAGCAGGCAGTTCACCTGTCATTGCATCGAGGCACTTACTGGAAAAGTCAGATGAGGCATTATATGAAGCTAAGCGTTCAGGACGCAATCAGGTGAAACTGGCAAAACCATAAATATTAGTCGCTAAATGTCAGGAAAGCTGGATTATTGTTAATAAAAAGTGGTAAAATGGAAATAACATCGTTATCAAAAAAACTTCTGCCGCTAGTGGAGACATGCCTTACAATCGACATGGGGGGTGGGCTTTGTGAACCTCGAACAATTGGAAAAACTCATGGAAAAAGAACGCCGTGAACTGAATCGCATGGCTGACTTACACGGATTAAAAGATGAACGTGTATTGGACAAATCCTCCAGACTTGACCGTATTATGGACAAGTACCTTCACACCAAGCGTGCAATAAACCAAACACACTCATAGAAGCAAGCTACATCGCTGCCCCTCAGGGCAGCTTTTTTATGATGTAAGCAGTATTCGTCCTCCTTCGGTGCACCTCTGCATCGTACTCACCTTCTTGTTGACTGACTATTTTCCGCCATATTCCGTCCGCAACAATTGTTGTGTGAACGATATCCATTCTCTGGCGGCAAAGGACAGATAACGATCGTTCCGCCAGATCATCCCCAAATGCCAAGGGATGACGGGGTCCACCAATGGAAGAACACGCAAGCGCTCGGAATCCAGATCTCGGCATATAGCCTCCGGCAACAGTGCTACTCCCAGGTTTGCAGCAACCATTTCGCTAATCAGATCCCATTGTGAGCTTTCGTAGACTACACGCGGTTGAAAGCCAGCACGAACACATTCCGCAATGATACGGTCATGCAGCGTAAAATCCTCACGGAACAGTACAAACGCCTCCTCCGCCAACGCAGATAATGGTACCTCCTTGCACTCTGCCAGTGCATGCGTAGGATGAACGAGCAAATTCAGCTTTTCCTCTACAAACAGAAATGTCTCAAACATATCTCCAACCGCAGGCAGCACAATCACCCCGATATCCAATGCCCCGGCTTCTACGTCCTGTTCCACTTTCTTCGCTCCGTCCTCAAATAATTGAATAGTCACATCAGGATATGCCTTATGGAATTCTCCAATGACACGCGGGAAAAAGCTCGATCCGACCATAGGGGGCAGGCCAATACGGATATGTCCCTTTTTCAGGTTCATCAAATCACTCAGCTCCGAGGACAGGCTCTGAAAGGACTTTACAATCGCTTGTGCTTGAAGCTCAATTACCTTTCCCGCGTCCGTCAGTTCGATTCTTTTGCCAATTCGGTCGAACAAAGCGACCCCCAATTCATCTTCCAGACTTTTAATCGTCTTACTGATCGTCGGCTGGGTAATAAACATGCTCTGGGCTGCCTTTGTAAAGCTACGCAACCGCGCGACTTCCAAAAAGTATTGTAAATGTCGGATATCCAAAGCTACACCTTCTCCCATAGACAAACGGAATAGATTACATTCTTTATATGCATTTTACTCATGAAAGCTTGTGATGTAAAATTTCATTACAGTTTGAAAATAACCGATCTCAAAGATAGGAGCCATTATATATGAAAAGCTTCATACGCGGTGTCCTCCAGATCGCCGTCCTGATGGCCTTTTCGCTCATCCTGAACGCGGTAGTCTCTTGGCTCCACCTGCCTGTACCCGGTAGTATCATTGGTATGCTGATCCTTTTTATTCTGCTGCAAACCGGCTTGGTCCGGCTAAGCTGGATTGAAGTTGGTGCAAATTGGTTGCTGGCCGAGCTGCTATTATTTTTTATCCCCTCCGCTGTCGGCGTTATGAATTATTGGCCGATGCTGGAACACGATGGTATGAGCATTATGCTGGTCGTGTTGCTCGGCACCTTTCTGGTGATGGCCTGCACAGGTATGGTCGCCAGTCTGCTTGGTAAACGAAAGGAGCATAAATCATCATGACCGGTCTTCTATGTATTGTATTGACACTCGCTATTTACTGGATGGCCAAACGCATGTACCGCACACTACCCAAGGTGTATTTTTCTCCATTGCTCATTACACCTATTGTTATCATTTTGATTTTGACGCTGACGGGTGTGAACTACCGTTCTTATAATTCGGGCGCTCACTTGCTGTCCATGCTGCTACAGCCAGCTACGATTGCATTTGCTGTCCCTTTGTACCGATATTTCCCTGTGTTAAAAAAACACGCGACCCAAATCGTGCTTAGCGTGCTGTCTGGGTCTGTTGTAGCCGTGTTGTCCTCCATGGCGCTTGCTAAGTGGATGCACCTGAATTCTTCGCTGCTGAGCAGCCTGATTCCTCGCTCCATTACGACGCCCATTGCGATGAATGTATCGCAAACGATTGGCGGCAATCCGACGGTCACGGCTGTATTCGTTATTCTGACCGGATTGAGCGGTCTTATTATCGGTCCGATGATTGTAAAACTGTTCCGTATCGAAAATGAAGTCTCACGTGGGGTGCTGCTCGGTACCGGTGCTCATGGTACAGGCACTTCCAAAGCATTCGAGTTCAGTTCGCTGACGGGGACGATATCCAGCATCTCGATGGTGCTCGCCGCTCTCTTTACCTTGGCGGCTGCCCCGTTCCTGTTCCACTTGATGCTGTAAGCCATCTGTATACAAAGAAGCAGCGATTCTCTTGTTATGAAGAATCGCTGCTTCTTTGCTTTCAGTCCATGTCTCAAAGCAATGGATGGCTCAAGGATATATATCCCTCGCGGCCTCAAATAGCTTTAACGTCACCGGGTTTCACCTCTACCTCTACAGGCGTTACAGCTTCATACAGGTAAGCATCCAGCTCAGCCGTATATTGTCGTTCTTGCGCGGCGCTCCAGCCTGCATGTTCGGACATCCATGCGATGGCGGGCTGTTTCCAGCGCTTCACCTCGTCAATCTGGAAGAACAGAGCCCCAGTTCGGCGTATAAAAAAATCAGACGGTGTCACTGTCATTTCCTGTTCCATCGCATACAGGAGCGGGGCACGCACTTCCACAGGCAGCGCCGCTTCCTTCTCGGTAGCCTCCTTCATGCTCTGTGCCGCTATGGCAAACAATCGCTCTGTGTTGGAGCCATAGCGGGTAGCCCATGCTCTAGCTATATCCGGCGACAGGCCGAGCGCAACACCTGCTGCGGTTTGCTTACCTACGTACGCGTCCCAGCCCGCTGAGCCTCCTACGCTGCCACCCGAAATCGGGATATGTCTGGTGCGGCATGCCCGGAAGCTCTGCCCATGCAAGCGCCCCAGCTCCTGTACCGCACGATCCACGACGAGTTCGGACATTTTCCGGTAGCCCGTCAGCTTGCCGCCTGCAATCGTGATCAGACCTGAACGGGATTCCCAAATTTCGTCCTTGCGTGAAATTTCCGAAGGGCTTTTACCGTCTTCATAAATGAGCGGCCGTACCCCTGCCCAACTGGATTCTACATCCGCAACAGTCAGCTTTACATCCGGAAACATTCCGTTGATCGCTTGAAGCACATAGGCCCGATCTTCGGCGGTCATCCGGGGATGCGCCGTATCCCCCTCATACACCGTGTCGGTCGTACCTGCATAGGTTTTTCCATCACGTGGGATGGCAAATACCATGCGTCCATCCGGTGTATCGAAGTACACTGCCTGTTTAAGCGGAAAGCGCTCAGCATCGAACACCAGGTGAATACCTTTCGTCAGGCGAAGCACCTTGCCCTCTTTGGAGCGATCCATTTCCCGTAACGTGTCTACCCATGGTCCGGCTGCATTAATAACCAGCGAAGCTCGAATTTCGTATGGTTTTCCCGTTACCCGGTCCGTTACGCTTGCACCGCTTATTCGTCCTTCGTCATACAGCAGCTTGTCAGCCTTGGCATAGTTCACCGCCAGCGCCCCTCGTGTAACAGCTTCCTTCATGACCTCAATCGTCAGGCGAGCGTCATCTGTGCGGTACTCTACATAGCTGCCGCTTCCCTTCAGTCCATCACGCTTCAGCAAAGGCTCGCGCTCTAGTGTAGCTTGGATGTCCAGCATGCGGCGGCGCTCACTACGCTTAACACCAGCAAGGAAATCATATACCAGCAGCCCGACAGAGGTGGTGAATGCGTTAAACGTGCCGCCCTTGTGAAAAGGAAGTAGCATACGCTCGGGTATGGTCACATGTGGACCATTTTCGAATACGATTGCCCGCTCCTTCCCGACCTCGGCTACCATCTTAACTTCAAACTGCTTCAAATAACGAAGACCACCATGCACTAGCTTGGTCGAGCGACTGGACGTACCCGCTGCGAAATCCTGCATCTCCACCAATGCTGTCTTCAAACCACGATCCGCCGCATCCAGCGCAATACCCGCCCCTGTAATGCCGCCGCCAATGATTAAAATATCCAAATGCTCATGTCCCATACGTTCCAAAACAGCGGTTCTCTCCTGCGCAGCAAATCCCTGTTCTCCCATCATTTATCCCTCCAGCTTTGTATATATTCACGATGCCATCTGCAAATGAATCATCATAAGGTACAAAAAAAGACCACGAACATCGCTGCGGCGGATGCCGAGCGGTTCATGGTCTCTCCAAGTCTCCTGACGAGTATTAACTTATCTATATCGTAGCACACACGGTACGCTATGAAAAGGGAAATCTGCCTGTTGCCAGATGGCTGCCTTCTATCGCATAACCGTCTCTACTTGAACGCCATTGCGGCATGAACTGCCTTTTTCCAACCACCATAAAGCTCAGTCCGCATGTCCTCACTCATGGACGGAGTAAAGGTATGATCACTCTGCGCATATCCCCGGACTTCATCCAGACTGCTCCAAAACCCAACTGCCAGCCCTGCTAAATACGCCGCACCGAGTGCAGTTGTCTCGTTCACAGCAGGTCGTTCTACAGGCAGATCGAGAATATCGCTCTGGAACTGCATCAGGAACTCGTTCATCACTGCACCTCCATCTACACGCAATGAGCGCACAGGTACACCCGAATCGCTCGCCATGGCAGTTAGGACATCTTTAGTCTGGTAGGCCAGCGATTCCAGTACCGCTCGTATAAAGTGCTCCTTGGTTGTTCCCCGCGTCAAACCAAATGTCGCGCCGCGCACGTCACTGTCCCAATACGGGCTGCCTAGACCTACAAAGGCCGGGACAAAATATACCCCTTCCGTCGAGGTCACACGCGCCGCATACGCTTCACTATCTGTGGCCTCGCGGAACATGCGCAGCCCGTCACGCAACCACTGAATAGCAGATCCCGCTACAAAAATGCTGCCCTCCAGCGCATACTTTACCTGACCATTCAGCCCCCATGCAATGGTCGTAATCAGTCCATGTTCCGAGTCACAGGGTTCATCTCCGGTATTCATCAGCATAAAGCATCCCGTACCGTATGTATTTTTAATCATGCCCTTGTCAAAGCATCCCTGACCGAACAGAGCTGCTTGCTGATCGCCCGCCGCTCCGGCAATAGGAATTTCCTGCCCAAAAAAGTGATAATCCACCGTATGCGCATATATCTCAGAAGATGATTTCACCTCTGGTAGCATAGACGCAGGAACGCCGAGAATATCCAGCAGCTCCTCATCCCATTTTAGCTCATAAATGTTGTACATGAGTGTGCGGGCCGCATTGGAGTAGTCCGTTACATGTGCTTTACCACCGGACAATCTCCAGATTAGCCAGGTATCAATCGTACCAAACAGCAAATCCCCGCGCTCCGCTTGAGCTCGTGCTCCTTCGACGTTGTCGAGTATCCATTTGACCTTAGTCCCAGAAAAGTAGGGATCAATGAGTAGTCCCGTTTTGCTATGAAAAATACGATCAAATCCACGGCTTTTCAATTCCTCGCAAATCCCGGCTGTTTGCCGTGACTGCCATACCAACGCATGATATACAGGCAGACCTGTATGTTTATCCCACACCACTACGGTTTCCCGTTGATTCGTAATACCAATCCCGGCAATTTGGCTGGCTTTCACACCTGATTCCGACAGGCAGGAGGCGATGACGGCCAAAATAGAGCTCCATATTTCATTTGCGTTTTGCTCTACCCACCCCGGCTGGGGAAAATACTGTGGGAACTCCCGTTGTGCCTTGTATACCACTTTTCCCTGCCGATCAAACAAGATGGCCCGCGAACTGGTTGTGCCCTGATCCAAGGCAAGAATGTATTGCTCCATCACTTCCCGATCTCCTTGCTTATAATGTTATGATGCCCACTTGATTCAAATAAAAGCTATTGCTTATAATGCTCGAACAGTTGTTTATTGGAGGTCGTAACTGCTGTGGCTCCCGCAGCCAACGCCGCTTCCACATCCTCTGGGGTGCGAATAAGTCCGCCCGCCAAAATGGGAATGCCCGTGCGTTCGCTGACTTCCTTAATCATAGGTGGAACAACACCGGGCAGCACCTCAATATAATCAGGTCGTGTTTTTTCCACCAGCGCGTAGCTTTTTTCCAGCGCAATCGTATCGAGCAGGAACACCCGCTGTACAGCAAGAATCCCTTTCTTTTTAGCGGTTGCAATCACCCCGGATCGGGTCGAAATAATCCCAAACGGCTTAATTTCCTGACACAAATATTCAGCCGCATACTCGTCATTCTTCAAGCCTTGCACCAGGTCGGCATGCAGAAGCATTTGCTTGCTGCGACTCCTAGCCATCTGGTACAGGTTGCGCAGCTGCGCTACATGCGTATCCAGAAAAACCGCATACTCATAAGAGCTGTCCAAAATACCCTCCAGCTGCTTCATATGCTTAGCTGCAGGTAAAATGCGTTGTCCCTGAAATGGCATGGATATCCCCCTTAAAGCTGAATGTCGGTCAAACTCGTTCAAATTTTATATTATCACTCTGTTCGACGAAGGTGAAGCGGTTTCATTGCAGATATGTATAAAGGCTGCCTTCCCTGCAATAGATGTCAGCAGGAAGAAGACAGCCTAATCGTTCAAAAAACTGGATCAAATCACACGACGGCACCCTTAAAATGCTCTATAGTGTACTAGCCTTCAAACCCTTGGCGCAGCCATGAGGTAGCGAGCGTGATCGCACCGCGCTTGGCTGCTGTTTCCGACAATGGATTCAGCATCACAAAGTCGTGGATGATGCCCTGAAAACGTGCAGCGGTCACATCTACCCCCGCTTCACGCAGCTTGTTCGCATAGGCCTCACCTTCATCGCGCAGCACATCGGCCTCGCCTGTAATGACCAGCGCACGCGGTAGCCCTTTGAGCTGTTCTGTGGTGGCACGTAACGGGGACGCCGTGATCTGCGCTCGTTCGTTGGGATCCGTCGTATATTGATCCCAAAACCATTGCATTCCTTCGCGGCTCAGGAAATATCCTGTGGCGAACTCCTGGTATGATTCCGTATCAAAGGAAGCGTCCGTCACCGGATAAAATAACAACTGCTGCCGGATGGAAGGACCACTGCGTTCTTTGGCCAGCAGCGTTACGGCCGCGGTCATGTTACCGCCGACACTGTCTCCGGCTATCGTCAGCGTATCGGGCTTCAATCCATGCTCGCGCCCATGCTGTGCCACCCATTGAACGACCGCGTAAATTTCCTCAATCGCCGTCGGATATTTAGCTTCAGGTGACAAGCTGTATTCCGGGAATACAACGGCTGCCTGTGAGCCGACTGCCAATTCACGAATCAGACGATCATGCGTATGGGCATTACCGAATACCCAGCCTGCTCCATGAATATATACAATGACCGGGAGATCGCTTGTCACCTGTTGTGGACGAACAATTCTGACCTTCACCTCACCGCCAGGCCCACCTGGAATAGACAGATCTTCTACATCTGCGGCGGGTTTGTCTGCTGGACCGGATTGAACCTCATTGACCGTTTCACGTCCTTTTTCAGGACCCAAATCATATAGAAACGGAGGCTTGGCATTATCATCTGCAAATTTCTGTGCTGCGGGTTCAAGCTGTACTTTTTTACTCATATCGTTTCACTCTTCCTTTCTTATCTGTGGTCTACATTTATCCAATATGGCTTAAGTTGGCTCATTCAGTTTCACCTTATATATTTAAACGAGTTCCTCTCTTTCCAATCGGAGGACTTTAGTTTGCCCAACAGAAGAGCTTGACTTTTATTTTATATTGTAACTATAATAGTTACATATTAAAGTTCGTAAATGTACCAGGTACACTTACGATCAAACTAATGAATCATCCAAATCATATTTATAGGAGGCTATCTATTATGAAAATTGCAGTTATTGGTGCAACCGGTAAAGCAGGAAGTAATATCGTAAAAGAAGCATTAGACAGAGGACATGAAGTAACCGCCATCGTCCGTGACTTGGCTAAAGTAACGGAAAGCCGTGCTACTGTAGTACAAAAAGACGTTTTTGATCTGAAAACAGATGATCTGAAAGGTTTTGACGTAGTCGTTAATGCTTTTGCCGCTCCACTCGGACAAGAGCATCTGCATGTCGATGCAGGTAACGTACTGATTGAAGCCCTGCGTAATGCATCCGGTACTCGCCTAATTGTCGTAGGTGGTGCAGGCAGCTTGTTCACTGATGAATCCCAAACACTTTTGGTAAAAGATACTCCTGGCTTCCCGGATTTCGTATACCCTACAGCAAATAACCAAGGAAAAAACCTGGAAATTCTGCGTGGTACCCGCGACCTGAATTGGACTTTCATTAGTCCTTCCGCTGAATTTGCACTGGGCAAACGTACAGGCTCTTACCAAGTGGGAAAAGACACTCTGTTGGTTAATTCCAAAGGTGCAAGCTATGTCAGCTATGAAGATTATGCAGTTGCCGTAGTGGACGAAATCGAAAAACCGCAACATCTAAACCAACGTTTCACAGTGGTGTCCGAGTCTTAATTTTTCTATTCTTGCAGCGTTTATAGCATAAAAGAGACCCTTCGCCCATTTTCTTATGCTGCATGGAAAGTCCGCTTTACTCTAAATCAGACTTTCCATGCACGCTATGAGAAGCTGAACCCGAAGGGTCTTTTTGTTATGACCTGTTGATACTCTCGTTATGACTTGTCAGTACTGACCTTCTTTTCTATATCGTGAGCGGAACTCTCCCTCTTATCGCTAAAACACAGCTTGAGAATCGGAGGCGAAGCCAAGGTCGTCAGAATGATGGCAATGATCACCGATGTAAAATATTGCTGTGCCAACAGACCCGTCTGTAGACCGGTAGCTGCAATAATAAGTGCAACCTCGCCGCGAGATATCATCCCGGAGCCGATCGCAAGGGCAGAACGGTTATCGAAGCCCGTCAGCCGCGCCCCGAGACCTCCCCCGATTAGCTTTGTCACCAGCGCAATCAGTGTCAAAACAACAACAAATCCGAGCTGCTGCCCTACTCCCTCAAAGGAAACATTTAATCCGATGCTGACAAAAAATACAGGAACAAAGATGGAATAAGCGATGGGCTCCACCTTTTCTTCTACGACGTGCTTAAAGCTGGTTTGTGCAATGGCAATCCCGGCCGCAAAAGCCCCGATAATACCTGCCATCCCCAACATATCCGCAAAATACGCAAACCCAAAGCAAATAATCAACGCAGTCGTGATGACTGCTTCAGTCACCTTGAGTGGAGCAAGTATTTTCATAATCCATGGAACAACGAACCAGCCACCCAGAATAGCTACCACGAAGAAAACTAGCTTTTTGCCAACAAGAAGCCCCAGCGAAGTTTCTCCACCCATACCGAATATACTCATTACTACCGCTAGTAGCACCACGACAAGCACATCATCCAGCACTGCCGCACCCAGAATAGTCGAGCCTTCCCGGGTATTCAGCTTATTCATATCCTTGAGTACCTGTACCGTAATGCTTACAGAGGTAGCACTCAGAATAATTCCTAGAAACCAGCCTTCATGCACCGAGAATCCAAAGGCTTCCCCTACACCAAAACCGCAAATTAGCGGTAAAATAATACCTCCAACCGCCACAGCTACGGCAGGCTTCCAGTTACGTCGAAGTTGATCCAGATCCGTCTCCAATCCAGCAATGAACATCAGCAGCAGCACGCCGATTTCAGACATATTATGAATCAACGAATCATTCTGAACCCATCCCAATACGGCTGGGCCCAGCACAATTCCTGCGATCAGCTTTCCCAGCACTGCTGGTTGACCGAGTCTGACAGACACATGACCCGCGACTTTTGTGAACAACAGAATCAGCAGAAGATATAGTATAAATTGCATAGGCTGATAACCTCCTTTGGTTTAATCCTTGAACTCATCTGCGCATAATTCACGATATTGAAGAAAACTGATAATCATAAAGTGTAAAACAAACGTGCAAAATATGTGTCTGACCTTAACGGACAACTCGCAAAATAAAAAGGGGAACCCGAGATACAGCACAGGTTCCCCTAAAAAAGACATAAAGGAGCCTTGGTGACAGGCTCCTCCGGTAATTCATATATTCATTTGATGTTGTCGGTCATACTTGCGCAAACAAGCAACTTTATCCTTTAATTATATCTCTTCTGTAAACCCGTGTAAACGTGTTGAATTAACTTTCTGCTTTTTTCACATAGCGGTCGCGGTATTCGTGGTCCAGCATACTCATCAGAATCGAATCATGGTATTCATGATTGTAGAATAAAGCATCCCGTTGTACACCTTCACGCTGAAAGCCTACTTTTTCATAGCAACGAATGGCACGTTCATTAAAATCAAATACATTCAGCTCAATCCGATGCAGATTACAGATACCAAATCCGTAACCCAGCATGAGTACAAGCGCTTCGGTGCCGTAGCCTTTCCCCTGATTTCCCTGCTCATTGATTGCAATACGGATGTTGGCGCTGCGGTTCAAGCTGTCCATATCCTGCAGGGCTATATCCCCAATGACACGATCATCTTCGCGAAGCGCAATCAACAGAAGCAGGCTTGAGGCATCCTGTCCTTTAGCTTCAATATAACGGGCAATTTGATCCTTGGTAAAGCTGCGTTGTGTGCCTGTCAGCCGCCGCACATCCTGATCGAACAATGTATTATAGTATAGCTCGGTGTCCTCTACGTTAACGGGACGCAAGTATACCCGTGATCCTTCAAGTAACCGTGCCACAGGCTCTGAGGATGAAGTTTGTTGAGTCATCATGATCTCTCCCATGCTAAAAATATAAATGACGAAAATCAAAGCAAATTATTGCGCAAGATCGACTACGCAAGGTCTGCATTTTGCTCCGTAGTCAGGCTAGAATCGGCGAGGGACTCGCGCCAAATTACAGATTGAAGCAACAGTCCCGTCAAACCCAGGATTCCAACAGTCATTCCGATCCAGACAAAAGCCGTGCCCGCCCCTGCTATTCGGATCAATACTCCTCCGGCAAGCGGTGAAACGACCATGATTGCTCCAATCACGGTACTTTGGATACCAAAGACGCGTCCTACCATATCAGCAGGGGTTTTGGCTTGTAATATATAGTTCTGGGTGATAATGTACAGGCCGTTGCCCACGCCCAGCACGGCCCCGATCATAAGCAGTACGGGCAATCCAGTTCCAGGTTGCGCCCAGCCTAAAGCAGCAATAGCTCCGCCAACCAGCACATATCCACCACCGAGCCCCCAGCCTGCGCTTATGCGATTCAAGCGATTAAGCACAAGCATGCAGCCGACGGCGCCAGCCCCAATGGCTGAAACCAGCCAGCCAAGCAGCGATTCATTACCTGGAGCGAGCACTCGCAGCAATGTAGGGAACTGGTAGTCGATCATGAGAATGGCGATTAAGCCGAAAAGTCCGAATATGAGCGTATGCAAAAGCATTCGACTGCGCCATAAGAACGCCCAGCCCTCACGCCATTGGTTGAAAAAACGAGATGCGCGGACATGCTCCTCCCGCATCTTAGCTTCATCAGCCTCAGGCGCTGTATGCGCAGCCGACTTTCCTTGCTGCTCGGCTGCAACAGCTTGTTGGTCTGCGCTGACCAGCGCCGGACCGATTCCGCGCAGCGGCCACAGCAGCAGGCCGGAACAGAGACGCAGCAATGCATTGAGAATAATGCATGCCTGGGGGGACAACACAGTCAAGGTCATAGCACCCAGTAATGGCCCTGCCACTTTGGAGGCCTGATTGACCAACCCATTCAGCGAGGTTGCCCGAAATAGGTCGTCGCTGGCGACTACCGTGCGAGTCAAGCCTTGCTGTGAAGGCATTTGGAATACGCCAGCGGCCGCGCGCAGACCGAGCAAAGGCAGCAGCCACACCGGACCCGGGACGGCGAGAATTGCTAGCGTCAATAAGGCAATAGCTGCATCGCATACGATCATCAGCCTGGCCTTGTGTACCCGGTCGGCTAACGTGCCCGCGATGGAACCCAGCAGCAGACCCGGTAGGGCCATCACTACCGGAATCAGTGCAATCATCATAGGGTCGGCTTCCCAGCGATAGGCAACAAGCACCTGAATGGCGATAGCATCAAACCAATCGCCAAAGGAAGCAGCCGTGTGCGCCGCAAACATCCGCCGAAAACGGCCATTGCGCCAAATGCTAGGCGTGGATTGCAGTTCTTTCTTTTCCTTCATTATCTACTCACCCTGCTCTCATTTTCAGCTTCTTTAGCAATAAGAACATTCTAGCGGGTCTATATCAGAGGAAAATCAGACAGCTAAAAACATCAGACGACAGAAAGTGTTTGTTCCAACCAGCGCCTTAGCGCTGGACGATGCAGTGTTAAACTGTTATCCCGGTCAAGCCGATCATATTGAGCCGCATATTTCTCTTCCAGCATGGGATAGGAGCCGCAAAGCTTCAAAAAACTGCGGATTTGGCAGATCGCTTTGATTTTTAGCAATTCCTGTTTAGCCATATCAAGGGTGTCCAGTCCTTCATCCATGAGCCGCTCGGCGTTGCCCACATCTCCAGTACGTAAAAGCATAAGTCCGCGCATCATGCGATAACGGCCCAGTTCGCGTAAATACGGAGCCTCCGACAGCATGCCTTCCAGACGATCAGACAGTTTCGCAGCCTTTTCCATATGATTGGAAGCCAGATGCATGTACATCTCCATCAGTGCAACAGGCATCACAAATTTATTGAGATCATCCCGCTCCATGACCCTCAAGGTCAGTGGTAGACCTTCCTGTGCGCGTTCAGGTTTTCCATTTTCCACATAAGCCTCCAGGATGTTGAGAATGCGTAATTCCCGTTCCTGATCACTGGACAGCAGCCTGCTGGAAAGCGCACACTCACATAGAGCAAGCCCCTCATCCGTCACCCCTGCTGTGCACATATATAGCAGCAGCATCCAATACAATCGGTCTGCGCGTGTAAAGTCCTCCCGCTCCAAGAACCAGGACACATCCGACTGTACAAAACGGGTATACATTTGATAAAAGACAGACAATTCAAAACCCATCTGCTCCTGCTGGGCAGCCAGCGCTACGATGGAATTCCCCTGCCCCAACAGCTGGTATTTCCGGAATAGTCCATGTACGGCGTCCTGCACCTCCTGATCGTGCAAGGACGGATGATTCTGTGACCGCACGTCAGTCAAGGTCAAGCTGTAGCCATACCCTCTGACCGTATGAATACGGAGCACATCCCATGACTTAAGTTTTTTGCGCAATCTGTAGATATGATCATCCACCGTACGCTCCACCGGATACTCCAGCGGCCACACACGATCCAGCAGTTGTTCCCGGGTGAACACCTGATTCCTGTTATCGTACAGAAAGCGCAACAGCGCAAACTCTTTAGCCAACAACATAACACGATCTGCATTACAGATCACACTGTAACCGTCTGCATCAAATTGCAGTCTGATCATCCACCTCGCCTCCGACATATCGTTTCTTGGCTGCACCCAGCCCTATAAACATAAGCAGAACACTCAGGCACAAGAGCAGCAGCAGCGGAATTGTCCAGCCTTGTGTCGCATCATGCAAATAACCGAACAGCGTCGGTCCTGTTGCTGCTAACAGATAACCAAAAGATTGCGCCATACCAGACAGCTCTGCTGCCTGCTGCGGTGTCCGCGTCCGCAAATTAAAGAACATCATCACTAACGGGAAAGCAAAACCACCCGCTATACCGATACAAATGACCCAAATCACACTCCACTGTGTAGCTCCAAGCAGAAATCCACCCAGACCGATAAAATACAGCGCAGCCATAATCAGAACCAATACCCGCTGATCCTTCACCCGTGCCGCCCAAATAGGCACAATAAAGGTAAATGGCATTTGCGAAAACTGCAGCACAGACAGCATCCATCCCGCAGTCTCTGAATCCATTCCCTGTCCGCTCATCATTTCTGGAAACCAGGCGGCAGGAACATAGAACAGAGCAGATTGCAGCCCCATAAACAGCGTCACCTTCCAAGCCAAAGACGATGTATATACATTCACGGTTCGGGCAGACACTGCCGCTTTATTGGCTGTTTTGCGTGCCTTAAGGAGCTGGGGCACCCAGAGTAAAATACCTACGACACCCACAATCCCCCATATTCCCAAAGCACCTCGCCAGCCCATACCTCCATTTATAGCCAGCGGTATACTCAGGCCAGATGCGGTTGCTGCGACCACATTCATGGATACTGAGTATACGCCGGTCATTAGTCCGCTGTTGCGAGGAAACTCCTCTTTGATCAGACTGGGCAGTAACACATTACACACGGCAATAGCCAGTCCCAACATGGCGGTCCCGACAAATAATGCGGTCACCCCCAGCGTTGAGCGCACCACAATACCTGCGGTCAACAACAGCAAGGCTGCAAAAATAACAAGAGACGACCCGAAGCGGCGCGACAGTTTTGCTACAAAAGGCGACAACAGGGCAAAAGCCAGCAGCGGCAATGTCGTTAATAGGCCACTCAGTGTATTCGAAATATGTAAAGAATCCTTAATCAAACCGATAAGAGGTCCTACCGAGGTAATCGAGGCGCGCAGATTGGCACCTACCAGAATGATCCCTACGGCAAGCACCCAAGGACCGGCATGCCACAAAGATTTGTATACCAAAGCTCGTTGGTGTTGCTGTGAACTCATCTCTCCATTCTCCAATCCATCTGTATTATGCTCAAAGGCTCCAACCAAGTGTACGGCTGGAGCCTAGCAATTTTTATCTCATTAAATTATAAAGGCATTCGTGCCATATGCATAGGACGGATCGACACAGCGCCCCAAGTCTTCAAGTTCACCATATAGCTTCATTGAAAAAATAAAAGCTGCCTGAAAGGATAGTTTCCTTTGGAGGCAGCTTTCAGTTCATAAACTTCGATGCGACCAGCGCTGCTTAACGTACCAACCAGCCGCCGTCCACCGCCAAGATATGACCGTTCATGTAGTCGGAACCCTGACTGGCGAGGAAAACCACAACTCCCATCAAATCAGACGGATCGCCCCAACGACCCGCAGGAATACGCGACAAGATTTCTTGATTGCGACTTTCATCCGCACGGATTGGAGCCGTGTTTGCCGTAGCAATATACCCCGGCGCAATCGCATTAATCTGAACGTTATGAACCGCCAGCTCGTTCGCAAATGCCTTGGTCAAACCAGCTACCGCATGCTTGCTCGCTGTATACGGCGGAACGAATTTGCCACCCTGAAAAGCAAGCATAGAAGCGACATTGATAATCTTCCCGCTTTTTTGCTCTACCATTACCTTTGCCACTTCCTGGCTCAGATGATATACGGCATTGAGGTTGATCTCCATGACAGCGTCCCAATCCTCATCTTTATACTCCAGCAGAGGGGCGCGACGAATCGTACCTGCATTGTTTACAAGGATATCAATTTTACCGAATTCATTGACGCATTCTTCTACAATTTTTTTAATGGATTCTTTTTGCGTCAGATCCGCCTCATGAAAGACAACCTTCACACCTGTAGGTTCGAGCAGACGTCTTGTTTCTTCATAATCGTCATTGTTAGCTACAATGAACAGGTCTGCACCCGCTTTGGCCAAAGCTACGGAATACCCTTGACCCAAACCACTGTTGCCTCCTGTTACAATCGCCGTTTTACCTTTTAGACTGAAAAAATCCAATGAAAAATTGTCCAGACCCATGTCTACGCCTCCATCACAAATTAGTATAAAAACCTATATTTCCTGAAGCCTACAGCGCTGCGCGTACTTCCTTATATTTAGCTACATAACGTGCTGCATTTTCTGTGATCAAGTCGTAGCGACCTTCCTTGGCTGGAGCCGTCAAATTACCCCCAATTCCCACGGCTACACATCCATTACGCAGCCAGGTTTCCATATTGTCCAGATCAACGCCACCGGTTGGCATAATCTGTACATGAGGCATTGGACCTCTGACGGCCTTAACAAAGTCCGCTCCCATTGCACTTCCTGGGAACAACTTCACGACATCGCTACCCAATTTCATGGCTTCCTTAATCTCATTCAGCGTCATACAGCCGGGCATATAAGGAATCGCGTACAAATTGCATAGCTTCGCTGTTTCTTCTTCAAAAGAAGGACTCACAACAAACTCTGCTCCGGCCAGAATAGCAATTCTCGCCGTCAGTGACTCCAATACTGTTCCTGCACCAATCACTGCCCGATCTTTAAATTCGTCTCTCAATCTTCGAATGACCTGATCCGCATCCGGCGTCGTAAATGTAAGCTCAATATTATCCAAGCCGCCTTCAATGCAGGCTTTAGACATGAGATATGCTTCCTCCGCCGTGTTTCCCCGAATGACTGCGACGACACCTACTGAAGTGATATGTTCCAAAACTTTCTTTTTCGTCATGTTCCTGATCCTTTCCACGAATGGGATGACCATGTACCTCAGCCGCTTGCAGGTCTACGCTCCAATACACTGATCGGATTAACGCAACTCGCTCATGGCAACCTGATCCATGTCTTTGTATGTTTTATTTTCACCGGCCATGCCCCAAATGAAGGTATAGCTGCCCGTAGCCGCACCGCAGTGGATAGACCAAGGTGGAGAAATAACGGCTTCATCATTCTTCATCACCAGATGGCGCGTTTCGTTCGGTTCACCCATCAGGTGGAACATTCTCGCATTCTCATCCAGTTCAAAGTAGAAATACACTTCCATACGACGGTCATGAACATGTGTCGGCATGGAGTTCCACACACTGCCGTTCTCCAACGTTGTCATCCCCATAACCAATTGACAACTTTGAATGCCTTCATCATGGATAAAGCGACGCAACGTACGGTTGTTGGCTGTTTCCTGCGAACCCAGACTTTCAGACGGTACATCGGCAAAAGACTGCTTTGTCGTCGGATACGTGGTATGAGCCAGGGCCGAAACGATATAAAATTTTGCAGGCTTTTCACTGGAATCGCTTTCAAAGATCAACTCCTTACCACCTTTACCTACGTAGAGACAGTCTTTTGTGGCCAGCTCGTAAGTTTCACCGTCCACCTTGACCGTACCGCTGCCCCCGACATTAAAAATACCCAGTTCGCGGCGCTCCAGGAAAGTTTCCGCTTTGATTTGATCGTTACCTTCCAGTGCAACAGATTTATTCACGGGATAAATGCCCCCGATAATGACACGATCTTCATGCGTATAGACCAGCTTTACCTCCTCAGGTACAAACAGTTCCTGGATCAGATAGTGCTGACGCAACTCTTCAGTCGTAAAATGCTTGGCATGTTCGGGATGAGTTGAATAACGCATTTCCATAAAAACATTCCTCCTGTTTAGATAAACTTTTTTATCAACGGAATTGTTATAAAAGCGGTTTCTAACTCTACTTCTTAGCTAGAATTGTAATAATTATCTAAGAGGGTGTCAACCCAAAACTTCACTATTCCTAGAAAAACCCTTAATACACACGAAGTTTTACACGATTTTCACCTTTTGATAAACAGAATCGAATTTTTTTATCTATATTACCCAAAAAGTTTTTAGCAAATATATCAACTTCATCATTGTGAAAAACCGATTTATGTGATAATTTCAATTTATTCAGTTGGTGCATGCGCTTACAGATTAAGTTTACTAAACATAAGGAGGAATACAAATGACCGCAACATTGGATGCTGTTACCTTCGGAGAACCGATGGCCATGTTTTATGCCAATGAAGCAGGCTCTCTGGATGAGGTGCGTTCATTCACCAAAGCGTTGGCCGGGGCAGAGACGAATGTTTCAGCCGGTTTGGCGCGTTTGGGTCTACGGGCGGGACTCGTGACCAAACTCGGCGAGGATACGTTCGGCAAGTTCATTGCTAGTGCGCTACGTCAAGAAGGGATCGACACCCAGAACGTCATGTTTACCAAAGACCACTCTACCGGCATGCTGATTAAATCCAAAGTTACAAGTGGGGACCCAGAGGTGGAATACTTTCGCAAACATTCCGCCGCCTCCACACTAAGCATCGCTGATTTTAACGAGGCTTACTTTTCCGGAGCTCGCCATCTGCATTTTACAGGTATTTCTGTCGCCCTCTCCCCTGAGTGCCGTGATTTCGCACGACATGCGCGGCAATTTATGAAAAAGGCTGGCAAAACCGTATCCTTTGATCCGAACCTCAGACCCAAATTATGGCCTGACACGCAAACGATGGTGGAGGCGATTAACGAAGCATCTGAGGGGTGCGACTGGCTTCTACCCGGCATTCATGAAGGTAAAATATTGACAGGCTACACCTCACCGGAGGATATCGCTTCGTTCTACCTCGATCGCGGCACCTTGCTGGTCATCATCAAGCTGGGAACCGAAGGCGCATATTACAAATCCGCAGATGCTGAGGGATACGTCAAACGCTTCCGCGTAGAGCATGTCGTGGATACCGTCGGTGCCGGTGACGGATTTGCCGCAGGCGTTATCAGCGCGCTGCTGGAGGGCTTGCCCCTGGCAGAAGCAGTCAAACGCGGAAATGCCCTCGGCGCACTGGCCGTCATGTCAGCCGGAGATATGGACGGCTATCCGACACGAGCCGAGCTGGAATCCTTTTTGCTCAGTGCCAGCACGAATTAGTCCGGGTTTATTCCCCGCATAACCTTCACCGCTATAAGCGCAAGCTCAACAAGGCCGAATCCAAAGTCAGCCTTAACTTCCAATAGCCCGTATTCGCGTTTGTACGATCTGAGCAGCATACGCATACTCAGATCGTACAAAGGAATACGGGCTATTTTTATAATATATGACACATTGCTCGTCTACAGCGTTTTGACGGATTCTCCCCGATTAATATCCGGTACAAATCGGTAGATAATCGGAACCGATTCGCCGCCCTCCTCAATGCTGGACAGCAGCGTCTTTGCCGCTTGCTTCCCCATATCCGCAATCGGTTGCGTAATAGTCGTAATCGGCGGATTGTAAATATGGGCAAACTCCGCATCGTCAATCCCGATAATAGACAACTCCACCGGAATGCGTATACGGCGGGCATTCACATATTTCAGCGCTTCTGCTAGCACAATATCATTCCCGGCCAACAGCGCAGTCGGTGGCTCTGGCAGCTGGAACAACTCCTTCAGTGTCTGCTGGATTTCTTCTCTCGGCACACTGCGCATATACTCTTCTCGAAATGGCAAGCCATGCTCCTCCAGCGCCTTTTTGTATCCGCTGAGCCGCTCCACCCGTGGAGTAATCCGATTCAAGCCAAGCGGCAAAGTAATCAGCGCAATTCGCTCATGTTTGTGAGCCACAAGTTCCTGAATCGCCAGCTTAATCGCCATTTCGTTATCCAGCAGCAGGCTGCGCGTATTCACCCCGTCTACCAAACGGTCCAAAAACACTAACGGATACTTTTCACGAATGAGCTGGTTGTAAATATCTGCATGCTTGCCTGTCGGGAAGATGATCAGGCCGTCCACCTGCCGAGCCTTGAGCATCTCAATATATTGGCCCTCCTTGTCCGGGTTTTCATCGGCGTTGCAAATGATCACCTGAATGCCAAAACGCTGCAATTCCTCCTCAATCGCACGGATGGACTGGATCGAAAGGGTATAGTCAATGTTGGCTACAATGACCCCGACCATAAACGTCCGGTTTTGCTTCAAGCTGCGGGCCAGCCCGTTAGGCTGATAGTTCAGCTCTTGAATAACCTCGGCAATCCGGTCTCTGGTCTGGTCGCTCATATATTTATATCGTTTGTTCAGAAATTGCGAGACAGTGCTTTTAGACACTCCTGCCTTCTGGGCAACATCTTCAATCGTCGGCTTCTTCATCGGTACACTCCTTGTCTTTCATGTACTGCGTTAGTGCAACAAAAGTATATCTTTTTTTTAGTAAATTTACCATACTTCTATTTATGAATGCCATTATGATATAAGTCGAACTTCAAAGTTGCCTATCGTGCCACCGTGTAGAAGTATGGTTCTCCAGCAGCAAAAAGAGGCAGTTCAAGATGTTCTCTTGAACTGCCTCCACGTAACCATAAATACTGCTCGGATCAGTGTGCCGGAACGGGCGTTGCAGACTGATCTGGTGTATCGTGCTCGACCAACGCATGTTTTTCCCATAACCGGCTTTTCCAGCGGGCATACATGATGACAGCACGAGTCCATTCATCAGCAGCAATCGCCAGCCACACGCCGGCGAGCCCCATGTCCAGCTTGAACACAAGCAGATAACCAAGCGGCAAGCTCATGCAGACCATGGAGATCAGACCCATAAAGACCGGGAACTTCGCATCTCCAGCAGCACGCAACGAGTTAATAATGACGATATTCGTTGTCCGGCCAGTTTCTAGCAGAATGCTAAGTAAAATGACCTGTGCTCCCAAACGAATAATTTCAGGATTTTCCGTGAACAAACCAAGCAAGGGAACACGGAAAAAGATGACCACCGCATCAATAATCACGGTCACGAGCAACGCCCATTTCACACTGGTCAGTACACGTTTATAGGCAGTATCCTTCTGTCTGGCTCCCACGAGCCTTCCTACCACAATAGCCGTACCCATACCGACTGCCATACTGAACAAGTAAATATAGCTTGAAATATTATTCGCATATTGACGTGTCGCCATTGCTTCTGCGCCCAGATAAGTCACGTACAGTGTGAAAATGAGCTGACACGACTGATACATAATGGACTCCAGCGCGGATGGTACACCAATGCGCAATATCTTAGAGATAAACTTTTGGGACAGTTGGACGTAATATTTCCACTCGACACGAACCTCAGTGACCCGGTACATCAGCCAGAAGAAGATCAAGAGACAAATAAAGCGGCTACCTACTGTAGAAATAGCAGCCCCCTCTACTCCAAGTGCAGGCATTCCCCAATGCCCAAAAATCAAAACATAGTTGCCGACCACGTGGATCACGTTCATAAAAACCGATACATACATCGTTTCTTTGGTAAAACCATGTGTACGAATGGTCGCCGCCAGCGCATTAATCAATGCTTGAAGAAAAATGGCACCCCCGACGATGCTCATATACGACTCCGCGTAAGCCAGAATCTCACCCTGGACATTCAGCCATTGCAACATGTGCGTACCAAATACAAGAAAAATTACGCTAAGTAAAAGACCTACCATCAAATTCAACGTAATGGCCGTACCTGTAACCTGGGCCGCTTCGACTAGTTTCTTAGAACCGATATATTGAGCTACGACGATAGCAGCGCCGTTGCCGATAACCTCCAGTACAAGGATGGCAATTGAAATAATTTGATTGGACGCGCCCACACCCGACACTGCATTATCAGATACAGAACTGATCATGAACGTGTCGACGCTCCCCATTAGCATAAACAGAAACAATTCAAGGAAAATAGGCCATGTTAAACGGAACAAATTCAGTTCCTTAGCTTCGGACAATACCGAACCTTTTTTTAGTGCTCTGGTTGTCATTCATTCACCTTTCTTCATAGATTTATTTAACGATCAAAAGGTATGTTAGCACAGTCATTCTGAAAATACATCCCGTTTACGTAAAATGATTTGCAAAATGCGTAAGAATTCATTTATCACTCTCTTTATAATTGATTATCGAACTTTATTGAAACAGAATATTGCAAGAATATACCAGGAATCTGGTCTTTTCGACGTAATTATGAGCTAAAGAGTATAATAGAATACGAGCCTGTGAGCATTGCCGCTGACAGGTTGTGAAGATTGTTGTATGCTTCCTAAGCATAATTTGTGAATTGAAGATGGAATATATAGGACATTCATAGGGTTAAAAGGTAATAAAGGAGGCTTTTACAGATGACTCAATCATTTCAAGCTCTTGTCGTCGATCAGACGCAGGACGGTGAAGTTCAAGCAGAGGTACGTTCTCTGGAAGCTAGCAGTTTACCTGCTGGAGAAGTATTGATTCGTGTCGCTTATTCCAGCATCAATTATAAAGATGGGCTTGCTGCCCACAAGGATGGAAATATTGTCAAATCCTATCCGTTCGTACCAGGCATAGATTGCTCGGGAACCGTCGTCTCTTCGGAGGATAGCCGCTTTAGCGAAGGACAAGCGGTGCTCGTTACCGGATACGGGCTGGGTGTGTCTCAATTCGGGGGATTCAGCCAATATGCACGTGTGCCTGCGGACTGGGTGGTTCCACTTCCAGACGGACTCACGCCGAGAGAGGCGATGATATTCGGGACAGCTGGATTCACCGCAGCCCTGTCGTTATATCGGCTGGAGCAAAACGGCGTTACTCCGGAGCAGGGCAAGGTACTCGTCACCGGAGCGACGGGCGGCGTAGGCGGGGCAGCCATTGCCCTGCTGAACAAGAGAGGCTATCATGTCGTAGCCAGCAGTGGCAAGGCTGATGCTCACGATTACCTCAAGGCGCTCGGAGCAGCCGAGGTCATTTCCCGCGAGGAGGTCTACGACGGTGCGGAGAGCATCCGCCCGCTGAGCAAGCAGCTTTGGCAAGCGGCTGTTGATCCTGTAGGCGGAAAGCCGCTCGCTTCGCTACTCAGCCAAATCGCCTACAACGGCTCTGTAGCCGTGAGCGGCCTGACGGCAGGCACCAAGCTGCCTACGACGGTGCTGCCGTTTATTTTGCGGGGCGTAAGTCTGCTGGGCATAGACTCTGTCTTCTGCCCATACGACACCCGCATAGCGATCTGGAAGCGACTCGGCAGCGAATGGAAGCCGGAACAGCTGGAGCAGCTCGTTGAGCGCGAAGTCGGATTGGCTGACCTGCCAAGCGCGCTCGAAGACATCCTTGCAGCCCGCTCGCAAGGAAGAACGCTAGTACGACTGGTTGACTAAGCGGAGTAGGTCCGCAAGCTAATCCGTTGACGCGGTTTCGCGTGAAGGAATGTTCATTCCGTAAGCTCTAGCTTCGGAAAATGTAAGAAGCCTGTAAATCTGCAGTTTTTGAGATTTACAGGCTTCTTTTCGTTTATTGCTACTTCCTTATCCATAGATGAGCAAACAACATAGATACATCATGGTACATTTGAAGCAGACGGTTTACTTTTCGCAACCAAATGAACCTTTTGAGGACCTCAGTTGTTATATAGATAAACTGCACGAGAAAGGAGAGCACATCATTGGAGAGTAATCGAGAGTTGTTTGATTTGTATCAACGAGATGTATACCGAACCTGCTACTACATGGTACATAATGCATCCGATGCAGAGGATTTAACACAGGAAGTGTTTATCATCCTGTTTCGCAGCAATCGTGAACAGATCGAACAACTAAAAGCCTGGATTATGAAGATTACGGTCAATCATTGTCTGAATTACCTTAAACGCCAGAAAAGCCTGCATTTGAAGGTATCGGCTAATCCCTATCTATTTAGCGGGGCGGAAGGTAAGCCTGTAGACAGGCTGGTGGAAGAACGCGAATCGGCAGAGGAATGGGCCGTTTATATGAATCGTCTTCCAGCCAAAATCCGCGCTGTGCTGACACTCCGCTATATGCATGATTTCACGCTGGCGGAAATATCAAAACTGCTAGAAATTCCGCTGGGAACCGTCAAATCGAGGACTCACAAAGGGCTAAAGTTAATGGAGAAAATACTGCGGGATGCAGGTGTACAAATTCCCGAGATGGAAGGAGAGAACTATGAACAACATAGAAAAGGCATTGAAGCGCAAGTTAAATGATGATTCGGAAATGGCCTATCCTGACTTCGATGAGATGTGGAACCGGATGGAACAGACAGGGCATACTGCCCCTACGCTAACCGACACTTCCGATTCATTCACTCCGCACCGACACAGAAATTGGCGCAAAATAGCTATCGCCGCCTCTCTGAGTGCACTTCTCGTTGCCGTTCCCGTCTATGCCGCCATCCACTATAATTGGGGCGATCTGCTGCACGGAAGAAGCGGCATTCAGACGGCACTAAATCAAGACCTTGGACAGCCCTTGGAGCAATCCGTAACCAGAGACGGAGTGAAGCTGACGCTGCATACCGCTATTGTCGATGAGAACCGGACCGTGATTCTGTACAGCTTGGAGGTCGGAAAACGCGCAGACAACGAGTTTTGGAATGTCAAAGACGTATCACTTAAAAGTGCTGCGGGGAAAAGCAGTGCGGGCGAGTATAGCTTTCAACAATGGGACGAGAAAAACCAACGTTATAACGGCTACTTTGAAAGCGATTGGACACCGCAGCAAGAAACAGAGAACGTGCGACTGACCGTAGATCATATTGAGCTCACCAGCGTTCAGGAACTGGATTTGCCACTCGATATCAAATCGCCTCAGATGCAGACGTTCAAGCTGGATCGTAACGGCTTACAAGATTTGAAGGTACAGGTATTCGAACAAGGGAAGGATAAGCTAATGCTGTCCTCGGCAATTACCTTCGATTCGTCCAAGCCGAAGGAATGGGACAATCCACAAATCATTGCCTACAAAGGTGGAGAACCTGTGCGGCCTCAGCCTGGAGGAGCTTTTGGTACACCCGGAGAGAATGGGGAATACACAGCCCAGCAGTATTTTACTAAAGCAGATATACCGGAAGGACAGACTACTTTCAAACTGCAATATGCGCAAACTGAGAAAAGTATAAATGAACCCATAAACCTTGATCTGCAGCTAAGCAAGAAGAAAATGGAAAGCGGAACGATTAAAAGCGTGCTGAACACCCCATTGGAGAACGGCAATCGAAATTTTACGCTAGAACAAATGATTGTCACACCTACACAAATCCGTGTCACGATCAGAAGCGAAAAGAAATTCGCCATGTTACCTTATCAAAAATACTTTCTTTCTGTGAACGGCACAACGCTGGAGGGTAGTCGTTGGTCTTCACCTGATCAGGAACACGATCTGAACACGATCCGTTTTGAACGACCGTCCAGTCTTGTGATTACCAAGGACACTCCTGTTACTTTTACAGGCAAATACAAGGTTACGACCCATTCGGATGACAAAACGCCACAGCGTTTAACTGATATTTCTGAGCAAAAGCAGACGCTAACGACGCAAATCGGTGGCTATCCTGTGAAGTGGACCTACTACAAACAGGGATCGGACTTATTCGTAGAAACCGAAAGCGAGGATGCTCACTTTGGAGGGATCAACCAGACGCATATTGGCCTGGGTAAAGAACGGATTATCGGCAAGCCAATCACAGCCAATTTCGCCGGAGACGGCAATAACAAGGCAGTGGATGTCTACAAGAACTTCAAAGGGAAGGAAGCTTCTATCTATATGTTCTATTATACAACGGACGACCCAGAAGCAGAGACAACCATACCCTTGCGGCCTCTGACAAGCAACAGCAAAGCAGCTAAATAGCAATGTTATAAAAAGAGGGTCCTCTATACCTGTGTGAACCGTGGTATAGGGAACCCCTTTTTATTTTCCTAGTAAGGCACAGTCTGCCTGAGACGATTGACTCCCGCCCTACTTCACAGAACCTTGCGTAACGCCATTGATAATCCATTTTTGTGCAATCAGATAGACAATAATCATCGGCAGCAAGGCCATCAGGTACGAAGCAAAAGCCAGATTAAAGTCGGTATTGAACTGCCCCTGGAACACATACTGAACGAGCGGCAGTGTATACTGCTCTGCATCGCTGATAATAATGAGCGGCAGCAGGAAGTCGTTATATGTGGACAGACAAGTGAGAATTCCCACCGTAGCACTAATCGGCGCCATCAGCGGGAATATAATGCGCCAAAAAGTACCCCATGTCGTCGCACCATCTACCGTGGCTGCCTCTTCCAATGCCACCGGAATGGAGCGAATATAACCGACATACACGAAGACATTAAACGCCAAACCATACACCGTATGCAGCATAATAAGACCCAACAGATTAGTCATATGAAGGCCCGAGGCCAGTTTTACAATCGGCAGCATGATGATCGGGAACGGTATAAACATGGCGCTCACAAAGTAAAAATATAATCCCTTAAAAAAGCGTCGCTGCATATTACGGGCAATCGCATAAGCGACCATCGAATTGGTTAGCAAAGTGAGTATGACCGTCGATGTCGTGACCATCACACTGTTCTGAAAAGCGCTGAAGAAGTTGGTCATTTCCACTGCACGACTAAAATTCTCCCAATGCAGCTCGGTCGGAAAGGCAAAGGCGGAATGCGCCATCTGCTCGGGATTTTTAAGTGCTATCGTCACCGTCATATAGAGGGGAAACAGAATAAATATTGTCCCCAACGCTACCAGAAGCAGCACAGGCCAGTTGGTACGTCTGCTTGTTTTCATCAGTTATCCATCTCCCTTCTCTGGAGGAATCGCAGCTGTAAGATGGAAATGATCGCGATCACAATAAAGTAAATAACAGAGTTAGCCGACTGATAAGCAAATTCTCCGCCTCTAAAGCCTCCGGTGTATATCAGGTGGGAAATCGACTGGGTGGCCCGACCCGGCCCGCCATTCGTCAAAGCCACGATCTGATCGAACACCATCAGGGAATTTTTCATCGCCAATACCATATTGATCGTAAAAAATGGAGCAATTAACGGAAAGGTAATGCTCCAGAATTCGCGCCATTTACCCGCACCGTCCAAATTGGACGCCTCATACAGACTTGTCGGAATGGTTTGCAGCCCGGCCAGATAGAGAATCGTATTAAAGGCAATCCCCTGCCATACAGCTACGATGACAACCCCCACCCAAGCCAGTTGTTCGCTGCCCAAAATGTTCGTCGACAATGAGGTAATCCCTAAATTTTGCCCCCAAATCGTAAACACGTTCGAGAACAAGTAATTGAATATGTAACCCACGATTAGCACGCTCAAAATATTAGGCAGAAAATAAATACCGCGGAAAAAGTTACGAAACCGTATTTTAGCATTCAGCCCTAGCGCAATCAGCAAACTAAGGATATTAGTCGCAATGGTAACCACAATCGCAAATTTGAAAGTAAACCAGTATGCGTTCCCCACATTGTCATCCTGAAACAAATTAATATAGTTCTTAAACCCGACAAAGTGATACTGATGACCAAAGCCGTTCCAGTTCGTAAGCGAATAATAAAAGCCCTGCAAGGCAGGCAAGGTCAAAAATACAAAAAACAATAGCACCGCCGGCACCGTCATCCAGTAAAAAGTCGTTAGTCGCTTATTCATGTCTCCTCCTCTCCTATCGGCGGTTAGCTACCTTATTCCACTCACTGTCTAGCTTGGCCAGATAAGCGTCGATGTCTCTGTTTTGCAGGAAGGCCTGCACAATAGAATTCAATTGGACCGCTTTGGGAATATAGTGATCGGCAAAATCAATGACGCGGCCCGATTTAAAATAAGGCAACAGCTCCGCCACACTCGGATCATCCTGCGTAACTCCCTTCACCGCCGAAAACAGCGTTTGCTCTGTAATGTATTGCTTGCTGTTCTCCGGCTTCAACAAGAAGGCAATGAACTCCTCGGCTTCCTTTTTATGCGGAGTGCTCTCCGATACGGCTAATAGTGTATCTATACCGGACACCAGTTTGACCGTCTTTTCGTCATTCCCTGTCGGTAATGGGAAAAAACCAAGCTCCACTTTCGGGTTGGCTTTGCGAATTTCAGATATGGCCCACGAGCCCTGAATGTACATCAATCCCTGCCCGTTAGCGAAGGCACGATTACCGTCGGCATAGTTTTTGCCAAAATTATCACCATGTCCGTATTTCAATAGCTCCAGCTGCTTTTCAGCAACCTCGCGGTACTTGTCCTGAAAGGTGACCTGATTTTCACGCCGTTGCAGGAAAAAATCAATGCCCACCAGATTCGGGCCCAGGGCATTAAAGGGGAGGTTCGTTTGCCAATCATCTTTATATGTAAAATAGAACGGGATTTTCCCAGCAGCCTTGATCTTTTGCGCCGTTGCAATCAGCTCATCCCACGTTTTAGGCACCTGTAATCCCATTTCCTTAAAAAGCGTTTTGTTATACATCACACCATTCGCATTCGCAGCATAAGGAATTCCATACACGGGATCGGCCCCGGTCACATCCTTAAGCATTTTGAGGTAAATCGGGTCAATCGTACGTGGCAATTCTGTATTCGCCAGATCCGTAAAAATACCGCTTTGTGCCAAAATGGAGTAGGTATCTGTGGCCCCAAGCCCCACAATGTCAGGTACATCGTTTTTGACAACCCGGGTCAATAACACGGTCTCTGCCTCTGGCGGGTTGACCTGTGTCACTTCAATACTGGGATGTTCCTGATTGAATTGAGAGATTAGCTTATCGAATGAACCCTTGGCCTCCGGCTTGTTTTGAAAAAACTCAATTTTCACCTTACCTGAAGCATCGCCCTTGTTGCATGCGCTTACAAAAACAACCAACAAAAGGATCGCCGCCAGTGTAGACAACTTTTTGACCCAACTCCACATTCTCATACCTCCTTTTCCCCTATGTCAATCTATGCGGGACTAGACAATTAATACCCGTCCCTTATGGAAAAGAAACGATAAAAGATCCAACTGACCTCAAGCGGTCGGTTGGATCTTTCTTTTACTTTTATGATGTTCAGGCTACGGAAGCCCCTAATACAGATAATCATCAGTCACAAAACGACGGTATGCGCCCCAAGTAAAAAAGATAAGATATAGACTAACCACGGTGATAATCGCCCTATCCACAGACGAATTCCCGATTAAGGACCTATCTAATCCTGTATGCTGCATATATGGAATAACCATAAATGCGATCACATTGTATAGGTATGGGATATGAGAAACAAAAGAGACCAATTTTAAATACAATGAATCAAACAACAAAGAGCCCAGATTGTAAACCATACAAACACCGATAGCATACGTTACACTTTTGCTATACATAGCGATAAAACAATAAAAGGAGCTTATTGCTAATAATGAGGCAAGCGCCCAACCATAGTATTTAAGCATCTGCAGTCCTTGAGATCCGGACAGCCCCGCATCACTTACATCATATGAAAGAGTCCATACTTCAACGATCACCTGCGAGGATACTGCAAATACAATGAGAAGAAACAAAATAGTAGCATTTAAAACCAGCAGTTTACTCCAGAAAATCTGTCCGCGGGTAAATCGGCGCATAAATAACAAACGCAGTTGCCCGCTTCGAAATTCCTCTGTGTATACAGCAGCAGCTAAAGCAGCCACAGCTATGTTGCATACTAAAAACAAATTCTCACGCAGACCAGTAACGACAAAGTTTAAGGATAATACCTCTACAGGAACCTTCATCGTGCGCAAAAAATATACTCCTGTCGAACAGGCTAGAATCGGTATACATAATACCATGAGCCAGAACCACTTTCGTCTCCACAATCGCTCGAACTCGCTGTATATTAATGATTTCATAGTCCCATCAATCCCATAAAAGCATCCTCTAGCCGTTGGCCGTCCTCTACTAATTGATCAGTAGGTCCCTGCCAAACTAGCCTGCCCTCTTTGATAACAACGAGTTCATCACACATCTGTTGCAGTTCATCCAACAGATGACTGGAGATAAAAAAGGCATAATTCGCTGAATCACGTAGCTGAAGCACAATATCTTTCAGCTCCTGCATTCCCATAGGATCCAGCCCATTGGACGGTTCATCCAGCAATAAAAGCTCAGGAGTCCCCAGCATGGACTGCGCAATACCTAGCCTTTGCTTCATTCCCAGCGAATAGGTTTTCACCTTGTCATCTCCCCGTGTTTCCAGCCTCACCTTTGTAAGCAACTCTTCAATATGTGTCTCCCGATCTGAGGACGCAATCTCAAAGTGTAACCGTGACAAATTGCGCAAAACCTGCCTGCCTGTCATATAATCAAAAAAGACCGGAGATTCAATAATAGCCCCCACCTTGGACAGCGCCTTTTCCCGATCCGTCTGTACATCATATGAGGCTATCTTTACAGAACCGCTGGTTGGCTGCATTAATCCGGTCATGATTCGCATCATTGTAGTTTTACCAGCTCCATTAGGTCCGATGAATCCATATATCTTCCCTTTCTGAAGTTTAAAAGAAACACGGTCTAACAAGTGCCTTTTTCCCATTTTTTTCGTTACCTGACTGACCTCTAGTAAGGAGTCCGACATACTATTCCCTCCATCCATAACAAATCACAACATAGTTCCAACGCGTGCATTTGATATGTAAGATCATGATGGATAACACAAACTTCATTTAACAATGAATCATATTATTTTATTCAATTTAAAAAGTATCATATGTTGCGAAATGCAAACAACTTTCTTTATATGTAAAATATAATAACAATAATATATCAATACCATTTATCTTAATTAATGGTCATTAATTTTTGTGATGATATCTTTGTCTTTTCACTGCAAAAAAGGTAGCCCTTCAGTAAACGTTCTACCTCAGGGCTACCCTCTATATAAAATAAACTGTTTTCTAGCCAGTAACTACTAGCCTGTCACCTACTCCAGCTCAACCCACTCGCCGAGCAACGTGTCCAGCTCGGCTTGCAACCGCTCACGCGCATCCCACAGCTCCGCCATGTGGATCGTATTGCCGCTTGTGCCGAGCAGCTCCAGCTCGGTATCCGCCGCCGCCAATTCTGCTTCTTTGGCGGCGATGGCCCGCTCCAACCGCTCGCTGGATGCAGCGGGCGTGCGTGATGGCTTCGCGGCCTTCGCTTCGCGGGCTCCAGACCCGGCAGCGGGCGAACCCAAGCGATTTGAGCGTGCACGGCTCGCATCGGCTCCCGCAGTCGCTCCCGTATGCGCAGCCGGCCCCGTGCCATTGCTCGCTGCACTGGAATGTGCAGCTGTGCCCGAGCCTGAGCCGCCACCGGATGCGGCTCTGCTTGCAGATGTCGGGCGCGTCCCGGTACCCCCCTCGCTCTGTAGATGAGCGTTTTCCAGCTCCCGCTTCTTCGCTCGGTACTCATCAAAGCTGCCCAGATAAAAGGTCAGCTTTCCAGCCTCCAGCTCCCACACGCGTCCTGCCAGCTTATTCACAAAATAGCGGTCATGTGAAATCGCCAGTACCGTTCCCGTGTAGGTGTCTAATGCTTCCTCCAGCGCCTCGCGTGAGTCAATGTCCAGATGGTTCGTCGGCTCATCCAGCACCAACAAATTTGGCTTTTTCATGACCAGCAACGCCAGCCGCAAGCGGGACCATTCGCCACCGGACAGCATGCTCACGGGCTTAAACACATCAGCACCGTAAAACAAATACTTCGCTAGCAACCCGCGTGCCTCACCTTCTTCCACCCCTGCTTCCTCCTTGAAGTAAGCAAGCACAGTCGCCCGGCTATTCCGTTCTCTCTCTTGCTGCGCCAAATATCCATACTCCACGCGCGCACCCCACTGGACCGTGCCTGCATCCGCGCTTTCCTGACCAAGCAGCAGCTTGAGCAGCGTCGTTTTGCCTGAACCGTTATCGCCCAGCAAGGCCACCTTTTCACCGAATTCCAGGCTGCCCGTTGCCCCGTTTAATATCTGACGCTCTCCATAGGCTTTAACGATTTCTTCAAACTGCAGCACCCGGCGACCGGAACGATCCTCCAGCTTTAAGTGAAATTCCGCCCCCTGCGGGTCCAATACAGGCCGCTTCACCAGCTCCATACGCTCCAACGCCTTACGAATGGAGGCTGCTTTTTTGAAAAACTTTTCGTTGTCGCCATTGCGCCCCCACTCTTCAAAACGCCGAATGGCCTCTTTCATCTTTTTGATCCGCTTTTGCTGTTCCTTATAATCTTCAAATTGCAGTAGCAATCGTTCTTCCTTTTCCTTAACATAGCCGCTGTAGTTCGTATAATACGTAAACGCCTCGCCATCCTCAAGCTCAATCATTTTAACGGCGACCCGATCCAGAAAATAACGATCATGAGATACAACCACACACGCACCTGTGTAGCCCTGCAAAAATTGCTCCAGCCATTCCAGCCCCTTCAAATCCAGATGGTTGGTCGGCTCATCCAGCAGCAACAAATCCGGCCGCCCGATGAGCTGTGATGCCAGCGCTATTTTTGTTTTCTCTCCACCCGACAGCGACCCGAAGCTGCGCGTATACATTCCTTTGGGAATACGTAGACCATCCGCTACCTGGTCAATGTTTGCATCCATTTCGTAGCCGCCGTTGCACTCAAACCGTTCCTGCAAGGCAGCATACGATTGCAGCAGCTTCTCCAGAAGGCCCACGTCTGCTGCCACAACCGGATCTGACATTTCCCGTTCCAGTGTGCTCATCTGATTGCGGCAATCCTTCAGCTCACGATAGGCGTAAGCCAGCGTTTCGTACACAGTAAAACTCTCAAACTCCGCCGGAATTTGCGGTAAATAGCCGATTTTCGTATCCTTGGCGATGACGAGCTGCCCTTCATCCGGGCGGGACAAACGTGCAATTAGGCGTAATAGGGTGGTTTTACCGCTTCCGTTGCGGCCGATGAGTCCCACCTTTTCTCCTGTATGGATATCAAACGATGCACCATCCAAAATCAGATTGGCAGCGTGGTATTTTTTCAATTGTTGGCCGTTTACTATATACATGTTCAGGCTCTCCTTTTTTTAGGAAGACCCTTACCCGGGTAACACAAAAAGAGCCGCAGGAGCAACCCCGCGACTCTTCGGAAGATACAGCAATCCGTTCGAGTTAAGGTAGGCGTCTTCTCGCGATGTTTACAACCGTATGATTAAAATTGGACAGACTTCTCCCGTTGTATGGAAAAGCATGAACAATGCCAGCCATAGCAATCGGCAGCTGGCTAATACGGTTGTTCAGCATCTCGTGATTCACCTACCTCACCTCCTTCTTCATAATTGTGTGTAGTATAACATGTTTGCTCGTATTATAAAAGAGGGTGATGGTCCAGCAAACTATGAAACAGAATGGTGCCCTCCAACAGCCTGGGATGTCCCGGCTCTGGTAATCGAAAATACGCCGCAGACAAAAGCAACAATCACAAATGCCCCACCCACCCAAGCGTTCGTGGCAACAGATTCACTATTCTCAATCACTACACCTCCCAAGGCAGAACCGAGAGCGATCCCGACCTGAAGTGCGGAGAAATTAAAGCTTTGCTGAATACTACCCGATTCGGGTGCATTTTCAATAAGATAACTTTGCATCGGGGGCGACAAGGCCCAACTCAGTATGCCCCAGATGATCAATAATGGCGCAAATACATAAATCGAGTGGATTGAGAATGGCAGCAGGAACATCACGGCGATAAACACGCCTACGACGACTAAAATACTTTTCGCTGTGCCGAACCGATCTGCCAAAGAGCCGCCAATAAAACCGCCGCTCACTGCCGCCAGCCCAAAGACAAAATAGGCCACACTAACCCACGAAGCGTTTAAGCCCATCATATTTTCTAAAAACGGAGTGAAATACGCATATAACGTGTAATGACCCGCCAGTGTCAGCGTGGTCACCAGATGAGCACTGATGACTTTAACATTTTTTAAGGATTTCAGCTGATCGCGCATAGGCACAACATGTTCCGTCGGAATCCGCTCCATAAACAAGTTGATAACGATCATAGCAACGACCGTCAACAAGGCAATGATCAGGAAAAGCACCCGCCAGCCAAACGCATTTCCAATCAGCACCCCGGCTGGAATACCTAGAACGATGGAGGAGCTAACCCCCATGGAGATGACACCAAGGACACGGGCCTGATAAGCCTTGGACACCACTTTGACTGCAATGGTCAGTGACAATGTCACGATCAGCGACCCGCTTGCAGCGGTAACGATACGGGATACAAACAAGACAGCATAATTCGGACTCCAGAAGGCCAGCAGACTTCCCAGAATAAAGATAAACATCGACCACAGGTACAGTCGTTTTCGTTCAATTTTGGCGGTCAACGCCAACAAAGTTGGCCCAGCAATAGCATACACGAGCGCATAGATCATGATAAGCTGTCCTGCCGTGCTTACGGAGACATTCAAATCCTGTGCAATTTGGGGTAGCACACCACCGATAATCAGCTCCACCAAACCCACCGTAAAGGTCGCAATCGTTAAAATAACTACTTTGAAGTTCATTACATTAACTCCTTTGCTGTCATGTAAATTCCCTCGTATTACGCAAAAAAATCCTGACCACAAGAAATGTACAAGACGTACACTTTTTGTAATCAGGATTTATCGGTTCCTGGTAGAGACCCTCAAACCATATTATTGAGGTTATACAAATGGGGCATTCATTTATTACGCATTCACGAAGGTTATAGCTATTACTATAAAGGAGCCTGTGGCTAAGTTCAACCCCCTACAGCCGCAAAAATTCGCTCATGGCACGATCCGACAGATAGGGTAGATACTCATGACCGTATTCGTGATACAGGAGTATTTCCTTGTCTGATACGATTTTATTGTACACCGCAAACTGCGTGGAGGGTGGACAGATGGTGTCCGACAGCCCTGTCACAAACAACACACGACCACGAATACGATCTGCCAAATGTTGAATATCGATGTAGCCTAGTCGGTGAAAGAGCTCCTCCTCGCGCATATGATTCGGATCAAACCAACGAAAATAATAAACCAGTTCTTCATATGCAGATGTAGTGGCATCCAGCGCCCAAGATCTTTTATAGTCCGACAGAAATGGATATACCGGAACTGCCATACGGACACGTGGCTCCAATGCAGCGCAGGCAACCGTTAAGGCCCCTCCCTGGGAGCAGCCAAATGCGCCGATCCGTTCAGGGTCGACCTGCTCCATAGACATCAGAATGCGTACCGTCTGCACGGTATCCAAAAATACATTGCGGTAATACATCCGATCCGGGTCCGGGTCGTCAATCCCCCGGATGATATGGCCGCGAACCGTCGTTCCTTGAACCTGCAAATTGTCCTCTGATAGCCCTCCTTGCCCCCGGCAATCCATAGCCAGCACGGTGAATCCGTGTGCCGCATAGCTTACCTTGTCGAACCAGTCACCACTGTCGCAGGAATATCCATGAAACATGGCCAACGCTGGACCTTGTTCCGTAAGGTGCTTAGGACGAGCCAGCTTCCCATGAACCTTCGCTCCGCCCACTCCAGTAAAATATAGATGGTAACACTCCACCATCGGAGAGACAAAATCAGCAGGCTCCAGTGTATAATCAAGCGGCTGCCGCTCCAGCTCCTGTAATGCCCGTTCCCAGTATGCGTCAAAGTCCGGCGGCTTCGGGTTACTCCCCATATATGACTGCAATTGCTGTAAAGACATATCCTCTGGCATTCAAGTTCCTCCTACATCCGGCCCGACTCGCGGTCGTCTGCGACCACTTCATCCGTTGCGATAACATACTTCATAATGTCAGTTACTGTCGTGTATGCGATACCTACATACGTGTCAGCGGCTCCATAATAAATCGCAATCCGCCCAGTGTCCGCATCATGCAGCGTAGCACACGGGAAAACCACATTCGGCACAAAGCCCCGTTCTTCGTACCATTCCTCTGGGGTCAGCACGAAATTGGAGGAACGATATTTAACTTTAGACGGATCATCCAGGTCAAGAACGGCTACGCCCATACTGTATACCAGCCCATTGCACGTGCCCGTCACCCCGTGGTAGAACATCAGCCAACCCTCGGTCGTCTCAATCGGGGCCGGTCCGCCGCCAATCTTTACCGATTGCCACCAGCCCTGTCCGCCCTTGCTCATGACATGACGGTGCTTGCCCCAATAGACCAAGTCAGGACTTTCACTTAGAAAAATGTCGCCAAACGGTGTATGTCCGCTGTCGCTCGGACGGGATAGCAACATAAAGTTTCCGTTTAGCTTGCGGGGCAACAGCACACCATTGCGATTAAACGGCAGGAACGGATTTTCCAATCGTACAAAGCTTTTAAAATCCTTTGTTTGTGCTATTCCCAACGCTGCACCGTAAAAATCTGTGCACCAGATGATATAATACGTATCCTCCACGCGGACCAGACGCGGATCGTAAGCATAATTAGGCTGGTAATCGCTTCCTTCCTCATCGACCAAATGCAGACGTTCTGTCTCAATGTCCCAAGCCAACCCGTCGTCACTCCAGCCTAGATGCAAATGCGGACGTCCATTAATCGTTTCAGCCCGGAATACCCCTACAAACCGTCCCTCATACGGGGCTACTGCACTGTTGAAAATACGGGCAATACCCGGCACCGGATTGCGTCCAATGACTGGGTTTTCAGTATGCCTCCACACCGGAGCCTCGCTACCTTCCGGCTTATCCTGCCACGGCATTTTCGACAGACTTTCTCCCACAATTCGTACGTCACCTACATCCAAATCCACATTCAATTTACTCATACGTATATTCTCCTCTCACCGAGATACTTGATCTCATCATTTTTCTATTTCGCCGTTATTCTATTTCACTGAACCCTGCGCGAATCCGTTATAGATATATTTTTGTAATGATAAAAACGCAATCAGCGTCGGAATAATGGCAATGATAATGCCCGCGCTAATAACTTCCCATTGCGAGCCATATGGCCCTTTAAACTTGAACAGCGCCGTCGATATAACCTGAAGGCTTGTTTTGGGCATATACAGGAACGGGGTGTAAAAGTCGTTGTAAATATTAACGCCCTTGATAATGATCACCGTCACAATGGCAGGCTTCAGCAGGGGCAAGATAATGCGCCAGTAGATCGTCAGATAGGAGGCCCCATCCAGCATGGCCGATTCATCCAGCGCCACCGCAATGGAATCCAGAAATTGCAGAAAAATATACACCGCAATAATATCCGTTCCCAAATACAGCAAGATTGCCGCCCAAGGCGTGTTAAACAGCTCCAGCTTGTTGATAATTTGAAATGTCGATACCTGAGTCGTTACCCCCGGAATGAGGGTCGCGAGCAGGAACGCTCCGAGCATAAGACTTTTGCCCTTAAATTTAAAACGGTTCAAAATATACGCGATCATGGAACCCGTTAACGTGGCTCCGATGATCGAAATCAACAGGATAAAAGCTGTGTTCACAAATCCGGTCAGCATATTTCCGTTAATAAAGGCTTTGGTATAGTTAGCCCAATTCAGCCAGTTCACGGGGGGAGTCAGAGGACTGGTTGCCGCATATTCAGTCTTCGTCTTCAAAGATGCAAACAAAATGACGACAATCGGCAGCAGTGCAATGAACGCACCTAGTAGTAGCGCCGCATACTTGATGCTGCTAGCCAGTATTATTTTCAGCTTATACATGATTAGTCCTCCTCTCCCCGAATTAGCAACCGTTGAAGCAGCGTAACAGCGATTACGATCAGCAGCAGAACAACCGCCATCGCCGAGGCCAAACCGACCTTGCTGTATTTGAATGCCACATCAAGCGTTTGAATGACGAATGTTTCGCTACCGTTGGAGCCACCGGTCATAATATACGGAATATCGAATGCACTGACCGCACCGCTAATTGCCAAGATGAGATTCAACTGCAAAATCCGCTTGATGCTCGGCAAAATAATTGAGCGGAACTGATGCCAGCGGTTGGCTCCATCGATATCGGCTGCTTCATACAAATCACTGGATATGGAAGAAATCGCACCCAGAAACACAATAAAGTTAAAGCCCATGTATCTCCAGATCGACGTGCCAGCCAGCGAAATATTGATAATCTCCGGGTTGCCCAGCCACAGCTTGACATACGAACCCAGCCCCACTGCCTGAAGCAGGGTATCGAGCGTGCCGTCTGGCTTAAAAAAGAATAGAAAAATAAAACCAATGGCCACCCCGTTCATTAGGGAAGGAAAAAATAAAACGCCTTTAAAGAAATTTTTAAACCAGGTCTGAAAGCTGAGAATGGTTGCAAAATAAAGGGCCAGACCCATCTGTACAAACGTGGCTACAAAGTAATACAGACTGACCTTAAACACCGAGAAATACTCGGGGTCGGTAAAGATTTTGATATAGTTTTCAAAACCCACATATTCCAGACGCTTACTATAGCCGTTCCAGTCCGAAAAGCTGTATTTAAACATATTGATCACCGGCAAGTACGCAAAAGTGATCAGCAGCGCTAGCGGAATAAATGAAAAGGCAACAATAATCGCCAATCTTTGTTTGGAGTAGCTGAGATTCGAAAATTTTAACATGCTGCACCTCCTGGCTATCCGTCCATCGACTGCTACGTCGATCCTTTTTTTCGTCAGTTCAGATGGCTATTTTGCTTCCTTTGCAGCCACTTCAGCACGCGCCTTCACCCATGCATCGTTCAGGTCTTTCATAATAGCGTCATACGATTCCGGGCGGTTACCAACCGCTGCCTCAATAATGCGTTTCTTGAAATCGGGCTGCCACAAACCAATTTCGCCCATTTTGTCTATTTTATCAACAATTCCTTCCTGTCCTTTTTGAGACGGAGTAAGCGTTTCAAAAACGACTCCCTGATCTTCGTATTGCTTCAAAATGCTAGGCATTGGGGCACCCTTCAGCGGACTAATACTGCCTGCCTGCTCTACAGCATAGTTGGACTTTTCGGTAAACCAGTCCACCCAAGCACGGGCCGCCGATTTATTTTCACTGTTTACGTTAATACCGAGATTAAAATCACCCGCTAGCGGTACAAGTACCTTCGAGGCATTCGTCGGGAAAGGCATAAAACCGATATCTTCCTTGTTAGGAGCTGTGCTTTTGATCTGGTCAATCGCCCAAGAGCCAAGTACCATCGCACCGATTTTGCCTTGAGCGAGATCCGCCTTGGAGGTCTCCCAATCCGTAGTCGTTGGATCTTTTTCAATCAGGCCTTTTTTAGCTGCATCGTACAGGACCTTATACAGTTCATAGTGGGGCTGTCCTTTCGTGAAATTGTCATCTGTATTTGGCTGTGTGATATTCACGTATTCCTTCGTACCCGCCAATGTTGCCAGACTAGACTCCCACTGGGTCAGTGCCCAACCAGAGGCATAGTTCGTAAACAGCGGCACTGCCTTGGTTTTGTCCTTAATCTGCTGTAACGCTGTTAGGAATTGGTCCGGTGTTTTGGGAAGCTGCGTGATTCCTGCGTCCTTGAACACCTTTTTGTTATAAATCACACCAGAGTAAACCATCGCAATTGGAATACCGTAACTGTTATGATCCACCGTACGTTCTTCAAGGCCGGTATACTTGTTTTTCATCTCCTCATAAGTACCCAGCGGCTCGAAAAAGTTGGGCAGCTCTTCAACTGGAATACTGCCAGGAATCAGCAAAACATCTCCGTAATCCCTGGTCCCCATCCGGATTTTAATCTGGCCCTCATAGTCGGCCAATGCCTGAAAATTGACCTTCACGTTCGGATAAAGCTTGTTAAATTCCTTGGCGTAGTCCTGAAACACCGTATCCACAATATCTGTCCGCTGTGTGATAACCGTAATTTCACCTTCCACATCCTTTGGATCAGAGCTGGCTGCTGGTGTATCCGGTGCTTTTGGAGCACAGCCTGCAAACAAACCCGCTACTAGTAGCACTGACAACAATGGCATCAAAACTTTAGACAACTTCATAAAACGACCCCTCCCATTTTTTTGAATAAGGTTATCGTTAAGCTAACAAAAATTATTTTATTATGATAACGCTTACTATGTCAATTACATTATTTTTTTGTACAGTACGCTGGGCTATTATCTTGTAAATAAACACAAGACGAGAATAGTTGACAGTTTACAAACACCTAGATATGATACTTCTGTAAAGTTAACGATAACCTAATAACTCATTTTCCGAAGGAGGCTTTGTCTCTTGGAAACACTACTGGACGAAATTAGACAGGAATGGAAGGAACACATACTCCCATTCTGGCTTGGACTGAAGGATGAGACACACGGTGGGTTTTACGGCGAGGTGGATGTGGATCTGCACACTCATAACCAAGCCGACAAAGGCGGGATTGCCACTGCACGGCTACTCTGGTCATTCTCGGCGGCTGCCCGTGTAACAGGGGAAAATACCTATGCAGAAGCCGCACGACATGCATTCACATTCCTGCGGAATCACCTGCTTGATCCATTACATGGAGGAATGTACTGGATGGTGGACTACACCGGGCAACCCGTGGACACGTGCAAGCATGTATACGCGCAGGCATTTGCGATCTATGCGATAGCAGAGCATGCACGTGCCACAGACGACCCGAATGCATTACCACTAGCTATGGAGCTGTTCCATTTGCTGGAGCAAAAAGGATATGATCGCACCCGACAGGCATACGGCGAACAATATGACCGCTTGTGGAACACGCAGCCTAATGAGCTACTCAGCGAAAATGGGGTTACCGCGCATATCACCATGAATACGCATATTCATGTTTTGGAGGCGTATACCCAATTGCTGCGCGTCTGGCCAAATGAAGAGGTTCGAAATGCGCTGACGAACGTACTGGATATTTTATATCATCGTGTTTACGATGCTTCTGCCCGACGATTGGGGGTATTCTTCGACCGTGAATGGCGCTCTCTGCTTGACCTGACCTCATATGGTCACGACATCGAAGCCAGCTGGTTGATTGAGGACGCTATGAGTGTGCTGGGTTATTACCCGTCAGAATACGTGGATATGGTGATGGATATTGCCAATGCGGTAGCAGAGCGCGCTGTTCAGCCAGACGGATCGCTCATCAATGAGCGGGAAGGAGAGCGAGTAGACACCTCACGTATCTGGTGGGTACAGGCCGAGGGGATGGTTGGTTTTTACAATGCGTTTCAACGTACAAAAGACGAACGTTTTTTGCAAATTGTGAAAAATCTATGGTCCTATACCCGGCAATATATCATCGATCCGCGCCCCGGAGGCGAATGGTTCTGGTCAGTTCAAGCGGATGGTAAGCCTGATGCGAGAGAGATTGCAGGACCCTGGAAGTGCCCTTATCACAACAGCCGATTTTGCATAGAAATGCTAGAAAGGATGGAAAACCAATGATCCATAGCAAATACAATGAGCTGCGGTTGCAGCAAGAGGAACTGATTACACGCCCCAATGAGGTTAAAACTACCTTTTATAATGGTATCTACGAACGCTACCTCTATCCAGTGCTCACACGCCATCATGTTCCACTTCACTGGCGGTTTGATCTGGATGCGCAAACTAATCCCTTTTTCATGGAGCGGCTGGGTGTAAATGCGGCATTGAATCCAGGGGCAATCTATCATGAAGGAAAATACATTCTTGTTTCGCGTACCGAGGGACTGGATCGAAAATCATTTTTCGCTTTAGCAGAGAGCGATAACGGCATTGATCAATTTCGATTCATTGACGCCCCCCTAGTATGGGAGGATATCGACCCAGAAGAAACAAATATGTACGATATGCGGCTGGTGAAGCATGAGGACGGCTGGATTTACGGTATTTATTGCTCAGAGAAAAAAGACCCTGACGCACCACCTCACGATACCTCCAGTGCTGTCGCTCAGGCCGGACTGGTCCGTACTCGTGATCTTCGTACATGGACCCGGCTTCCCAACATCACTACCCAATCCCCACAGCAGCGCAACGTTGTCCTGCACCCTGAATTTGTGGACGGTCAATATGCCTTCTATACTCGTCCCCAGGACGGATTTATTTCCACCGGCTCGGGCGGAGGCATCGCCTTCGGCCTGTGCAAAGATATTACACAACCCGTGATTGAACACGAAACCGTCATTGATGAGCGTTGCTATCATACGGTGTACGAAGCCAAGAACGGGCAGGGTCCCGCCCCGATTAAGACGAAGCTCGGCTGGATTCATATCGCTCACGGGGTACGCAATACAGCCGCCGGGCTGCGGTATGTGCTGTATACCTTTGCCACCAGTCTGGAAGACCCTACGCGCGTCATTGCCAAGCCTGGCGGGCACTTCCTGGCTCCTTATGATGAGGAACGCGTGGGCGACGTTTCGAATGTTATTTTTTGCAACGGGGCTGTTGTTAACGAGCAAGATGAAGTCTTTATCTACTACGCATCTAGTGATACCCGTATCCACGTGGCGACGACCACCATCGCTCGACTGGAGGACTACACCTTCAATACACCATCCGACCCGCTGCGCTCTCTCAGCAGCGCCGCTGTTCGCCGTGATCTGATTCATCACAATGAAGCGCTATTGAAAGCGCACTCCCGTCCTTCTCAGCAGACATAAGCCGCAGGCTTTATCCTGCTTGCGGAACCATGTATACTATCCATAGAACAACTGTTACCCGCAGGCTAATTGTTGTTCTATGGGCAGCTACGCTGCCAGTCTTTGTATCTTTACAGAACAGCTAAGCTACTACTATATTCCCCCAGCATTTTGCATCCATTCTCTGGATTTAGGCAAGATGCTTATCTTTTTAAAATTGGAAGGCGGAACAGGAATGAAGAGCAACGTAACGATGCGGGATATTGCAGATAAGCTGGGAGTAAGCAGCGTGACCGTGTCGAAGGCGCTCAATGACAAGGATGGGGTTAGCGAGGAGCTAAAAGAGCGTATTAAGACGCTCGCGGGCGAAATGGGTTATCGTTTCAATACCGTTGCCAAGTCCATGAAGGAGGGCCTCACCTATAACATTGGTGTTGTCATTCCCGAACGCTTTACCGGCCCTGGCCAATCGTTTTATCTGCACATCTACCAGCAAATTTCACGGGCACTGGAGCCATACGGCTACTACGGCATCCTTCACATCCTCCATCGCGAAGACGAAGAACAGCTTAATCTGCCACGTATCTATTACGACCGCAAGGTGGACGGCTTCATTCTCCTGGGCCAAGTGAGCAAGCCATATATTGAGCTTGTACAAACCATGGACCTGCCCAAAATGTTTCTCGATTTTTATGACGAGCATGCCGATATCGACTCCGTGGTGACGGATAATTTTTACGGAGCCTACGAGCTGACCAACTATTTGATCGCCCAGGGACACCGGGATATTGCATATGTGGGTAATATCTATTCTACCAGTAGTATTCAGGATCGTTTCCTCGGCTACTATAAATCCTTGCTGGAGCACAGGTTGCCCCTCCGTAACGAGTGGGTGCTCAGTGACCGGGACGATGAGGGTACTTATGTTGAAATGGAGCTTCCTCAGCCGCTACCAACTGCCTTTGTATGTAACTGCGATCAGGTCGCTCACAATCTGGTGCATAAGCTCATTGGCCTGGGATACCGCGTACCTGAAGACTGCTCTGTGGTCGGCTTTGACAACGATGTATACGCCACTCTTATTGTTCCGCAACTGACCACGGTCGGAGTAGACATCGAGCAGATGGCACGTACCGCGATTGATTCGATGATGAAAAAAATAAGCCATCCCGGCAGCCGCTTTGGTCGAGTCTTGGTGCAGGGACACATTGTATATCGTGATTCCGTGAAGCCCATCCAGAGACCATGATCAACGCATACCTTACTTGGGACAAGTCACCCCTACTCTAATTTCCACAACCAAAAGCCGCTCAGCATGTCGCTGGAGCGGCTTTTGACGTTCATAAATTCTGCAGTGTGATCATTGTACTCACATTCAATTGTAGATTTTGCAAAATCCTGGATTAGGAACGCTGGGCGACAAAGGAATTGCCCGCCCGATTGAGAATCGGCAGCATCCGCATTTCTTGCCCCATCGAGGCTTGGCAAAATGGACAAGCCGGCTCGTTCAAAAAGGTGAAATCCGTTCGCATCCAACCGTTGCAACCCTCGTTTGTACACGACCAAATAGCCGTATTTTCCTCTGGAATGATTTCCGGGGCCTGGCGTCTGTACATCTATATCCCCCCTCGGTTTTTATAGGGTAATATCCCCCTGTCGGCTTACTGTTAATTTCCACCTGTCCGGGTATTAATATGCTCTAACGTCCAAAAAATATGCGCAATTTACCAAAATGTTTATTTACGGATAGCCTTGGTCCAGAAGCCGCCATGAAATTGCTTCGGCTCTACCGTAATGACAAAAGCCTTAGGATCCAGCTCCAGAATGGACTGATACAGCCTATTCTGGTTTTTCCGTTTAGCCAAAATTTCCATCACCAGGCGTTCTCCATCACGTCCACTGCCCAGCCAGGCTGTAACGCCGTATCCCTTGTCCCGCAGCGCATTGGCAATTCCTCCATTGATCTCATTGCTGATCACCTTAACGGTGACATAACCGAGAGCAATTTTTTCCTCAATCCATGCCCCAATAAGAATGCCCAATGCATAGCCAATGGCGTAGACTGCAAGACTTGCCACTTGATCCAGATACTTAAGCACAACGTTCAGGCCCAACACATAGACCGTAACCTCCACGGTGCTAATGAGCGCAGCAATGTACTTCTGTCCTTTCAGCGTCAGAATCATGCGCAGTGTATACGCCGATACGTAAATAATTTGAATAACAAGAATAAACAATAAAATTTTGAGCATGCGCTCACTCCCCACTTCACGTTCTGATTTAACCCGTATCCAACATTATACCCCCGTCTGTGATATACAGCCTCTGGTTTCGTATTACCCTCGCTCGGGTAATGACTAACTACAGCATGCTGAATGAAAGTTCGATCACATAAGGAGGGCTATAACATGAAGGATAACGGAACTAGCGATAAAATTAAAGGTAATGTGAACAAAGCCAAAGGTGAAATCAAGGACCAAATCGGGAACGCTACCGATAATAAGTCCCTTCAAGCCGAAGGTAAACTAGATAAGGCCAAAGGCCATCTTCAGGAAACAGCAGGCAAACTGAAGGACGGAAAATAATCCTGAATGGATAACCTCGGCGCACTGTTTTACCAACAAGTCTCGCTGTCTTGTGCAGCGGGCTTGTTTTGTGTTGTTCGGATACTTTTGGAAAAATATTTACGCAAACAGGGAAACTTTTGCAGCCGCTTTTGCGTCTAACTAGTATAGGCACAACCCATAATGACTCTCCAAGCTGTTGGATTTTGTAGGCATTAATGTTACTCTAGTCTATGAACCAGGCTATAATTCTTAAATAAAGGGGTAGACCGACGAATGAAATCATTGAAGTCCATGAAGAAACCTGTCATCATCACTGCCGTATCCGCCTTGGCCATATCCGGGGCTCTTTTCAGCCAATCTACATATGCTGCACAAGTAACTAAGCCGATCCAAGCAGTATATAACAATATTAAAATTATCTACAACGGAACCGAGGTTCCTGCTGATGCTAAAACAGAACCATTTCTACTGGATGGCGTGACGTATATCCCGCTGAAGCTGGCAGGTACAGCTTTGGATAAAAAAGTAACATGGGATGGAACAAACAAACGCGTAGTCATTGCCGACAACGGCGTTCCTATTGATCAATCTACGGTTACAGCACTGAACAATCAAATTACGACGCTGACTCAGGAGCTCAACACTGCGAAAGCAGCGAACACGACGAAGGACGCTACCATTGCTCAATTGCAAAAAGACAACCAGACGCTAAAAGATGAAGCAAGCAAAAATAGCTCTAGCACCTTGAAAGATCTTCAAAAGAAGCTGAACGATGATCACAGCGATGCCTACGATACTAATTCGGATATTGAGCTCAGTGGCAACAAAAACGATATTACAGTGACCATCGAAATGACGAAATCCAGATGGGAAGGTTTATCCAGCAGCAAACAAAGAACCTATCTGGAAGATATCGTTGAAGATATTTTGAAAGAGTACAAAGATGCCGAGGTTGAAGGTACGGTTAAGAACTCTAGTAATAGAGATAAATTAGCAACCTTTACAACCAATAGCAGAGGCGATGTTACGATTAAAAAAGTAGGTACATCTTTCGACGCAAGCAGTATCCAACGTGATTTATTCAACAGATACAGCAGCTACGCCGGATACGGCTTTGATTTCAGCGTAAGAGGCGACAGCAATAAAGCTAACGTGGATGTGTATGTAAATCCGGATGATTGGAACAAGATGTCAAATTTACAAAGAAGCAACCTGACAGATGGCATTATTGATTTTCTTAAAGACGAAGAGTCCATTGATAGAGTCGATGGAACTGTACGCAATAAAGGGAACAGCAGTCAAATCATTACCTTCTAAGATTATGACTTGTTTATATTATACTAATCAAAATATTCATATAAAGAGAGACCGGATCATTATGGATCCGGTCTCTCTTTATTATATACCGTGAGGTTAAGTTATACAGTATAATTTACTCTTCGCTCTAATCAACAAGTCGTCCCGCTGCAATAATATATTGCACCTTTTCACCCATATTCCCGAAATCGCGTTTTAACGTCAGCTTCCCTTTTCCTGTACATTGAATTTTGCTTCCTGGTATAGATTTAGAGTAAGGATCCATAGTAAATGTTTTCCCATACATTATTAAAGGGCGGATGTCCACTTGTTTCTTGGAAAATTTCAAGCTTTCTTCATAGTTTGCGTGAATTATTAGCTTTCCTACACCATTCCATTCATAACTGTGTAGGTCAAAGGCTTCCTTATTCGTTACCTCCGCAAGATCTTGCCCCAAAAAGCTAAGAAGCACCTGACTTTTATTAAAACTATCATGTTCCAACTTCAGTAAGCCCCGTTCTGAGTCCCATTGCATCTTGGCATCCGTATCCTTGACCAACACCGAAATAGGGAGAAACATAGCATTCTCTTTTATAACAGGTACGGTATCCATTGTTACAGGCTCATCATTAATAGAAATATCTCTTGATCCAATGGTGACTACTACGCTACGCCCCAATAAATTTACCGTTGCCGTTTTATTCATAGCATTGTACGCCACCTTACCTCCCAGTAAATCTTTTACCGCTTTGAGGGGAATTAACAACCTTCCTTTAGGATCAACAAATGGTGGTTCAGGTTGAGTATATAAAATGTAGAAATCGTTTACTTTAAAATGAATAGGGATTTCTTGAGATTTAGCAGTTGCGTCCCCTACTATTGGATTTAAACACAATAAAGTAATTAGAAAACATATTAAAAAATTAGTTTTCATACCGTTCTCCTATAAACTTATAACGTAGTTACCATTCATAAAAATGTGATAATCATCTATTTTGGTTTTGAATCCAACTAGCCATCCTAGTGTCGGGATCATAGTACTTAATATAATAAGTAGGCCAAGCAATAGTTCCATGCCATTTTTCCCCGTCCCACAATGAATATTCAGGGTAATCCCCCCAAGAATAGTAGTAATCTGAGTTCACCTTAGAAACTAGTAAATTATAAAAATCCCCACTTATCGCCCCATAAATATTGTTCCCATCAAAGTTATTTTTCGCTATTGAAAAAACTCTTTTAAGAGACAACGAAGGAAAATCAGATTCATCAAAAAAAGTCATCATAGCGACAATTTTCTCGGAGCCAACTATTAGATAAGAATCGCCAGAATTAGAGTCAATGTAGAATTTCATAGGTTTGATTTCTGCTCCCTCTGACCATGTTCCGTAAGAATATTCAAACCGATTACTGTTTCTAACATATCCCTGCCAAACTTTCCGACCAGTCTGGTAAGAAAATCCTCCTTCAACTCCCCGTCCTTTTGCTGAATCAAAGCCGAAGTAGAACCACGGCTGCTCTCCATCTCCCAATCTATGAACATAGGGAAGCCAAAAATTCCCAGTCACACCATCGAATCCGTCAAATTTCAACTGAACCCTTGAAAAAGCTCCTGTTGTTCCTCCACTCACTTGCGATGGAGTGGGATTATTTTTACTTGATATGGAAACATCATGATTGTTGCTTGGTTCACTCAAAGAGTTTGTTTTCATATAAGTAGCATCCGTTACACTATCTTCTTTTGATTCAACTTTATCCGCCATACCTACATAACCTTTTTCTGAGCTGTATACTTCTCCATCGAGCGTAAGATATATGTATTCCGATTTGTTAAGCTTCTCCAGATTTTGTTGTAGATCACTATTATTCTTACTCTTTAGTGATGTACTATCCGCTGTATTCAGTAGTTCAGCAATAGATGCTTTTGGATTAACGGCAATCTGGTGTTCTTGAAGTTCATGGACAATAGCCCGCTGTTTGAGATTTTCAAAAAATGAAGCATCGTACGTACTAGATTTCGATTCCGCATAGGCAAGACTTCCCGAAAGTGAGGAGCACATGAGAATGGTTGCTAACCCCATGCCTAAAAACTTTTTTTTCCTAAACATACACAAACCTCCTAGTTATTTTTCGAAACTAGCATACCTCCACAAATATATAGAGTCAACCATAATTTATAAATTTTACCTAAAAATAGAGCATAGTATTTTACATATCATAGTGTATAGAAGGATCAACTACGTATAAAAAGAAAGTGTGAAGCAGTGGCGTCAAGGTCGCTTAGATACTAAAACCTTCCTTGCATCTATAACCCATAAATACATTAATAATATTTATAAATATAAAGGTATTTAGCGATAAAAGCAGAATATATCACTGTATTCCAATTTAGAAAGGGACAAATGTGTATAATGAGAAGTTTGTTAAACGTAAAGTCAGGAAAAGTATTGCAATAACACTAACATTATTATTAGCAATCGCAAGCGCACCATTAGGTGCAATAGACGCGGCGGCAACGGTGCCAGACCAGAACAATAAGCAGGATGCGCCAACCTTCTCTAATGTATCGGTTCATGACCCTTCCACTGTCAAAGACGGTGACACTTATTATGTATTTGGGTCACACATCTCTGCGGCGAAGTCAAAAGATCTTACAAACTGGACTTCTTTTGCAAACGATTACAATACGCCTGGGAACACACTTTACGGGGATTTATCGAAGAATCTGGCTGGATCTCTCGCTTGGGCGGGTGAGAATAATGCGGACAGTAAGGGAGGATTCTCGGTATGGGCGCCCGATGTATTTTGGAATGAGCATTATGTCAATGAGGATGGGACAAAAGGGGCATATATGATTTATTATAGTGCATCTTCCACCTACATTCGTTCCGCGATCGGCATTGCAGTTGCACCCAAAATCGAGGGTCCATATCAATATGTGGATACCATTATCCACACTGGTTTTACGAAGGAGACTGCATTCGATAAAGATAGCAAAGTGGATAAAAAGTGGACAAATACGCCAATTCAACAACTCATTAAGGAAGGCAAGCTTGAGGGTCCCAGATCCGGCAGCTCATCTTGGTATACAGGCAGTACTGGCCTAAAGATCAAAACAAATGAATGGACCCATCTCGCCTTCACTGTAGATCGTGGGGTGTTAGCTGTGTATGTGAATGGCAAGCTTCAATTTACCGGCTCAGGATTCCCAGATGTCTTTACCTCCAAATCTGGAACATTCAGCTTAGGTGTCAACTGGTGGGACCCTGCGTTCAAAGGATCTATTGATGAGCTGAGTATATTTGAAGGGGCGCTCCCCCCTCCACAGGTGGCAGAGTTAGCGAAGATGAAAGTGAATTAAGACTAATGAATCGTGAGTATCGCTAGTGTCGAAAAGAAAAGCTACAAAAAAGAGAGCGCTGAATAGCGCTCTCTTCCAATGAACCATATAAAATGTAAGAAATATTAATAGGCCAATGCAAAAAGTCCTTTGATGTGAGACAAGTAACGGATGTTACTGCCTTCCTTCATCAAAGTGGCTACAGCGCCTTTCAGTTGGGTGCCATTCGCGCCTACAGTACCAATCGCGTCTGTTCTGCCCAAGCTGCCCAGTGTACCGGAGAATACTGGTGTAAAGCGTTCCATTTTCGCTCCGTTGAAATAAGCGAAGATGTTGTAACCAACTAATTCGCCCATTTGCCAAGCCAACTGTGCAGTTGGTGGGTATGGACGCTCGCCTTCACTCGGGAACACCACTGCACTGTCGCCAGCGAGGAAGATGTCTTCGTGAGAAGTCGATTGCAGCGCACCATTCACAGTTGCGCGACCACGGTTTACTTCGATACCAGATGCGCCAACCAGTGCATTACCTTGTACGCCGCCTGTCCAGATCAGTGTGTTCGTTTTGATCGAACGTCCGTCTTTCAAGAGAACTTCGTCAGCTTTCATTTCTGTAATCGGAACACCCGCTACGATTTGAACGCCACGTTTTTCAAGGCTTGTTACTGCACGATCAACCAGTGGTTGAGGGAAGCCTGCCAAAATAGATGGTCCAGCTTCTACGCAATACAAGTTGATATCTTCGTAGTTAATACCTTTTTCGCGACAAATTGCAGGCAATTTGTCAGCATATTCGCCCACCAGCTCAACGCCAGTCAGACCGCCACCACCGATAACGATTGTAGCGTCCGCTTGGTTACCGGATTGCTTGTAAGCATCCAGACGAGCTTCCACATGTGCGCGAATACGATTGGCTTCTGCCACTGATTTCAGCGTGAAGCTATGCTCTTGCAGTCCTGGAATACCGAAGTAAGCCGTTTCACTGCCCAGGGAAATAACGAGAGCGTCATAGCTCAACGTAGCGCCACTGGCCAAGGTTACTTTTTTATCGTCAGGCTTGATTTCGGAAACAGTATCCACTTTCAGGATAATTTCCTTGTTACGCAGCAGTTTTTCCAAAGGAAGCGCAACAGCTTTTTCAGCAATTGTACCTGCCGCCAAACGGTGCAGTTCCGTAATAATTTGGTGCGACGCAAAGCGGTTAACCACTGTAATGGTTGCTTGGCTAGCGTCCATATGCTGGCGTGCTGTAAGAGCGGCCAGCAATCCGCCGTATCCGCCGCCCAAGATCAAAATTTGCTTCGACATGTCCATCCTCCGTTCTTGATCAGGTAATTATTTGCTTTCGCGTTGGCGCTCATTCAGAATATCCAGGAAAGCCTGGCTGAAACGCAGCGTTTTTTGTACATTCGGATCTTTAAGCATTTTGAGCAGGCCAAACAGACCTACACTGCCGTCCGTAGTTTGTACACGGTCATTTGCTTCAATTGCAGCAGAAGCCAATCCTTTAGCCGAATCTGTAACAGGCTTCACAAACTCTCCCATGGAGCTTTTCATATCTCCGATAAAGACAGGGTCAGTCGCCAGACTGCGAGCTACATCATAAGCATCGGTCATCAAAGTAACCATCTCAGTCAACTTGGGCAGATTTTCTACCAGCACGGTCAGCGATTGCTGAACCTCCGGTTTCATCAATTGGTCCAATACATCCCGAGACTCTTTGGTAGCTTCTTGTGTTACTGCCACCTCTTGTTGGTTTTCAGACATGCGTGAACGTCCTCCTTTACTGTGAAAATAGAAGTCCATTCCTTTCTCGTAACCTGTATCCATAAACTCTAGCAATAAAACGTGCATTGAATTCACGCCCTTAAACATGCAAGAAGCACAGCTAAAACCGGCCTATACCCTAAAGGGCAAGACTGATTTATCGCAGATGCCAATTGTATATTGCTCAGACGGTATTCTGTTGTTACTGCTGCGGAATATCCCACGAAGCGCTCCTTCGTGACTACAACAGGCCGAAACGGAACCCTATACCTCTATATTACACCTTTCACAACACAATCGTCGAAGAAATTTTAAATTTGCACAAATTTCTGCAAAATTTTTATTGTTATTTTAGATAAAAATTAGAATAAGCTCGATTTTTGTCCAAGTTTCCCTTAAAAAAAGGGTCATTTTATGCTAGAGGAGGGTAATAGAGAGCGTACGTTTCAGTTCGATAATATGAAAATAACACAAAATATATTCATACGGAGGTTTAAAACGATGGCTAAAACATTTGGAGATATGGTTCAAGAGGCGAGACAGCACGTTCAAGGCATTGATTCACAGGAGGCACGTCAGCGAATGGAGGCAAATCCTGATACATTCGTTATCGATGTACAGGACTCCCATGATGCAGGCGCTTGCGGTCTGATTCGCGGAAGCGCCAATATTTCATTGGGCATGCTGCCCATCCGCGCTGACTTGGAGGTTCCACAGGATTTGCGTGACGAACGTCTACGTGACCGCAACCGACCGATTATCACCACTTGTGGGGCAGGCGGACAAGCTGCATTGGCAGCTTATACACTCCAGCAGATGGGCTTTACCAATGTAGCTTTTATCGAAGGCGGAACAACAGCCTGGAAGGAATCCGGCTTTGAAGTAGAACTGTACTAAGGGACCTACGCTCCAAGAATCGCCCTACGTATGTAGGGTGTCTTCAGAAGTATCAGGATTATCAGGTGCTTCGAAATCATCAGGAGACGGCTGCAGCACACCAGATTCAATGAACTCATCTACATCGCGGGCAGCCTTAACTTGATTGCATTCATTGCAAGCACATACACAATTGACCGGCGTCGTATGCCCCCCTTTTGCCCGAGGCAGTAAATGATCAATCGTGTCGCCGTAGCCCCCGCAAAAAAAGCAAGTATAGCGGTCACGCTTAAGCACATATTGGCGAAATTCCTTGTTGCTATACAGTCTGCGCACGGTGTAAGGATTAACAATCACCGCCATACGCTCTCTGACCAGGGTCATGGCCAGATCAAGCTCAATCTCTTGATGCCAGCGTCTCCCCTGATCGGTTTTACCTCTTAGCCGAATCATGCCATTGCGATTGAGCCGCAACGCCCGGGTATCCGCAGGCTTCAGCCTGCTAAGCAGATGCCGAACCCGTTGCCGATGGCGCTCACGCGCTTTATCCGTGACCGGCTTCCTGCGGGGGCGCTGTGCCTCCATAGGTAGTGACGCCTCCAGGCTGTGCACAGCCGTATTTGCTTCAAGGCTATACTGCGTCACGGGAGCAGCCGAGAGGTTCGCTTCCTCGCCGGAAGGAGCGGACGTAGCCGCACGTTCTTGCGGGGCCAACCCCCGGCAGGAACGGCAAGGACCACGCCGGGAATAAGGACCAGCCCGGCGACCCGTTCTGCGCTGAAAGTCCGTTAAAGGTTTCATTTCCTGACAATACGTACATTTTTTAATCAGCGGTTTGCTCGCTTCACCCTTGTTCTGCTGCGGTTCTGTCACGTCCACTCCTCCTTTCCTCTGTTGCTCGCGCTCCACGGTTTGCCCAAAACCCGAACTATTGTTAAGTTAGATTCATTTTACCGTTTTCACGTTCCCTTTTCTAGCTATTGAGCCATTATGAACACTCAGGTATAACAAATTTTAATGATTTAGCATACGTTATACAGCGATCCTTGTTCTTCATTCAGCATCATATTGACCGTCTGACGTTTAGCCCCCCTCACTTGGTGGGTAACTTGTTATATATGAAGGAGGGACGCACATGAAAAGGAACCATACGATGATGCAATTTTTCGAGTGGAATGTCGAAGCTGACGGTTCTCACTGGAAGAAGCTTGCCCGCCTGGCACCGGAACTGAAGGCCAAAGGAATTGACGCGATATGGATTCCACCTGTCACCAAAGGCCAGTCGCCCGAGGATACGGGATACGGCGTCTATGACCTTTACGATCTGGGCGAATTTGACCAAAAAGGCGCCGTGCGCACCAAATACGGAACCAGGGAAGACCTGCTGGAGGCTGTTGCCGCCTGCGTTCGCCACGGTGTGGCCGTCTATGTCGATCTGGTTATGAACCATAAGGCTGGCGCGGATGAAACCGAAGTATTCAAGGTCGTCGAGGTCAACCCGGATAACCGCAATGAGGTCATTTCCGAGCCTTTTGATATCGAAGGCTGGACTAAATTTACGTTCCCCGGCCGTCAAGGTCAGTATTCCACTTTTCAATGGAACTTTGAACATTTTAACGGAACGGATTACGATGCGAGCCAGGACCGGACAGGAATCTATCGTATTTTAGGTAAAAATAAAAGCTGGAGCGAAAATGTAGATGATGAATTCGGCAATTATGATTATTTAATGTTCGCCAATATTGACTATAATCATCAGGATGTGCGCAAAGAGATGATCCGCTGGGGCAAATGGCTGGTGGATACTCTGCAATGCAACGGATTCCGTCTGGATGCAATCAAGCATATTAATCATGAATTTGTACGAGAATTTGCTACAGAAATGATTAAAAAACGCGGGCAGGATTTTTATATGGTAGGCGAGTTTTGGAAACCGGATCTGGAATCATGTCAAAAGTTCCTGGATACCATTGATTATAAAATCGACCTGTTTGACGTATCCCTCCACTACAAACTACATAGCGCTTCTTTGGGTGGCAAGGATTTCGATCTAAGCACCATTTTCGAGGATACGCTTGTTCATACCCATCCCCTGAACTCGGTTACTTTTGTCGATAATCATGATTCCCAGCCGCACGAAGCGCTCGAATCCTGGGTGGAGGACTGGTTTAAGCCCAGCGCCTATGCACTTATCTTGCTGCGCAAGGACGGTTATCCCTGCGTATTCTATGGCGATTACTACGGTATTCAGGGGCAAACGCCCGTGAAAGGCAAGCAAGCTGAGCTAGACCCGCTTCTATATGCCCGGTACCATAAAGCTTATGGTGAACAAAAAGATTATTTCGATGATCCCCATACGATTGGATGGGTTCGTCAAGGCGTGCCTGAGCTGGAAGGCTCTGGATGTGCTGTGGTGATCACCAACGCAAATGACGGAGAAAAGCGCATGTTCGTAGGCAAACAACATGCAGCGGAAGAATGGATAGATATGACCGGGCGTCACGATCATACCGTAAAGATTGAGCAGGATGGCTACGGCATATTTCCCGTTCGTGCCGGCAGTGTATCGGTGTGGGCACTTCCCGCAGAGGAAGACAGCCAGGAAACAGAAGAAGAAGCGAACGCTTAATCTATACCCAACACAAAGAGGACAGGATGCGAGGAAGCGCCCTGTCCTCTTTGTGTATGAAAAGTCACTCCGTCACCTTGCTTTGGTTGGCCACGGCCTGCTTCTTAGCCTCTACATGACTCGGATCACCGAGATAAAAGCGCCGGATGGGATCTATATGCTCATCCAGCTCGTACACCAGTGGAATGCCTGTCGGAATATTCAAATCCAGTAATGCGGTTTCGTCCAAATTCTCCATATACTTGATTAAGGCCCGTAAAGTATTGCCATGTGCAGAAATAATAACTCGATCCTTTTTGAGAATCAAAGGTACAATCCGCTGCTTCCAAAACTCACCGACCCGATGCACTGTGTCCTCCAAACTTTCCCCAAGCGGCAGCTCTTCTGGCTTAATATTGCGATAACGCTCTTCCCGATGCGGACTCCGCTCGTCCTTCTCATCCAGCATGGGCGGCCGCACCGTCAGACTACGCCGCCAGATATGAACTTGCTCCTCGCCGTATTGCACGGCGGAATCCAGCTTGCTAAGCCCTTGAAGAGCACCGTAATGGCGTTCATTCAGCTTCCATGACTTCTGCACAGGTATCCACAGATGATCCAGCTCATCCAAGATGTGATACAGCGTGCGGATAGATCGTTTTAGCACAGAGGCAAATGCCAAATCAAACGTATAACCAGCCTCCTTGAGAATACGTCCCGCCTCAATGGCCTCATGAGTCCCTTGTTCAGTCAGGTCCACGTCCGTCCAGCCCGTAAACAGGTTTTGTCGGTTATACACGCTCTGTCCATGCCTAACCAGCACCACTTGATACATGCACTCACTCCTCTCCTGTCTGTCTTTATGTTTTACCCAACTTCTATGTATTTAACGTAAAATGCAATTTTTAAACCGTCTATTTAATACAAAAAAGGACGGCGTTCAGCCATCCTTTTCTTCTCACTCTGCACTTAGTCCCTCTTACTGAACTTGGCCAACAGATCCAAAATCCGTACATACAGCCATACTAGAGTCACCAGCAATGCAAAAGCACCATACCATTCCATATATTTGGGTGCACCTTGATCTGCTTGCTCTTCAATAAAATTGAAATCAACCAGCAGATTCAAAGCCGCAATGATCACGATAAATAAACTAATACCAATACCCAGCCAACCCGTTTCATGGATATACGGAACATTCATACCGAAAAAGTTCAAAATAAAATCAACCAGCGTCACCAGAAAAATCGCCATCGTACATAGGACAACGAATGAGATAAAGCCGCGTGTCACCTTGATGATTCGCTGTGTGTACATAAAGAGCATCAAGAACAAAATACCCACGGTCAGCAAAATGGCATTGGCTACAATTCCAGGGTACTCATACTCCATAAAAGCTGAAACGCCACCCAAAGCAAAACCACTCAGAATCGCATATACAGGAGAGAGTAATGGAGCGGTTTTTGGAAAAAAGGATATCGCAAGTGCTACGCCTGCCATACCAATAAAGCCTGCCGTCAGCAAGGATAGCACCTCTACAGTTCCCTCGTAGGTCATGTACCAGGTAATGCTGCCAGAGACGATGAGCAGAACCAGCAGAAGCAACGTTTTGTTCACCGTTCCTCCGATGGTCATGCGTTGTTCACTAGCTTCTCTTTCATCTTCGCGCAAAAAGATGTCATCACGTAAAACTGGATTGCTAAAGCTCATACAGGGTACTCCTTTTCGATGTTGTTGTTTGCTATGCTATATGTATATATCGGCACAATATGAAAAAAGTTTCAGAAAATTTCAAACAAAAAAACTCTAACCTTGCCACACGGCAAAGCTAGAGTTAGAGGGTCAGGTCGTTACAGGTTAAAAATCAGCCGTAGCAATTTGGATGGTGCCTGTCACAGCTCCAGCTGGAGTAGCTTGGAGAGCAGCTACCAGCAACAAAGCCACTTCTAACGTCAGACTATTGGCTGCCGGGATAACATACGTGATCACGGGAGCATTGACACGTGTAACAACCAGATCCACCGGATTGGCACCCGTGTTATTCACGGTAATTGTAGCATTATTACCGCCTTTCAAATTTTCAAAAAAGGATTTACCCACACCCGCAGCGAGAGAATAGAATTGCTGAGGTAATAGAATCGCCATAGGATTCACCTCCCTTGCACTTGATAGTGTATTCTATGCTTCCAATCTACGAGCGTAACGTTAAGTGACTCAGTAATAAGACACAATTAAAAAGACTCATAGATTAACGTACCCTAACCTATGCTAAAAAGGAGTTGCCCTCTCAGATTCTTTACAGAATCTGCGGACAACTCCTTTTTTAAATAATGGAAGTCTCAAACGGTATACAAGCGGCTAGTAGGATTGTATGTTGCCTTTGCTTCCTTATTGCACGTGAATGCTCAATTCCTGCGAGCCGAAACGAGAAGGCGCGGAAACTTTCACGCGGATATTGCCAGCCTCACCCTTTGTACGAATCCAGAATGCAATGCGTCCACCAATTAAGGATAAGCTTGAAGGACCGATCAATTCACCCACTCCCTCGACCTCCACCGAAACAGGATCTGCATAGAACGGCAGGGCATTGCCGTATTCGTCCAGAGCATCCACTACTACTCGGGTTACGTCCCAATCGCCAACTTCCAGCACCATATCATCTGCAGCTACCCGCAGCTCTGTCGGCACCGGATTACGTGAATAGTATTTGCGGGTCACTTCTTGCCCATCTACGTATCCAATGAATACAGCGTCTTCCCACTTCATGCCCCAGTGGCCTGTCAGCTCGTCGATCACGACAGGGGGATGAGGAAGCGCCGGGTACTTCTCTCGGTTCGGACGATAAACACCTTTGCGCTCATGACCGTAGATGAACTCCACCTCATCACAATTGGTGAACACAACCAGCGGCACGATGCCTCCAATATTTCGCTCACCACGCGACCAGTAAGTGACCGGCTCCATAACGATTTCCTGTTCGACGTTCTTCTGGCTCCGGTACACACTCGCTGCAAATTTAGGCAGGCGGAACATATCCATGACACCGTGGTAGCAGATTTTATCACCGGAACCAAAATCAGCATGCGTGTTATAGTCAAAAGCACACCAACCAATCGCCCCAGCAATGCCCTCATCGGCATAGGAAGCATTTTGGACCCGCGTATGGCGCAGTGCATGCTCCATTACCCGTTCCTCCTGGTCAAAACGCTTGGTCGGGTACATATGCCCGTTATATTCCGTTACCAGATAAGGGACCGGATGATCCAGCTTTGTAACGAGAGACGGCTGGCGCAAGCCTGTCGTTTCGCCATCTACGCCTTCTGTATCGTCATACGTATCAAAATTGCGGATTTCCTTAGCCAAATATTTTTTGTGCCCACCATCATGAACAAAATCATTTATCGTATATACATCTTCCAATAGCTCACTGCCTACAATATAACGCACACCACCCGTAGCACGGGTCGGATCTAGCTTTCGTGCTAGCTCATTGGTACGCGTGTACAGATCATGGTCATCCTGCGACTCATTAATTCGTACCCCCCAGATTACAATGGAGGGATGATTACGATCACGGACAATCATGTCCTCTACGTCCCTCACCGCCTGCTCCTTCCACGCTTCACCGCCAATGTGCTGCCAACCCGGAATCTCTTCGAAAACGAGCAATCCGATCTCATCACAACGGTCTAGAAAATGACGGGACTGAGGGTAGTGGGATGTCCGTACCATATTCAGCCCCAGCTCCTCCTTGAGCACATCTGCATCACGACGCTGCGCTCTTTTAGGCATAGCATAGCCAACGTACGGATAGGACTGGTGACGGTTCAAGCCGAGTAGCTTGATCTTTCGCCCGTTCAAGTAAAAACCGTCCGGCTGAAATTCGGCCTCGCGGAAGCCAAAGCGCACGGTCACCTGATCCAACTCTTCTCCGCCTCGTAGCAGCGTCAGCTTCGCTTCATATAGCTTGGGATCATCTATATCCCAAAGTTGCAGGCCGCCCAGCTCTTTCAGCTCCAGCGTTACTTCCGCCGCCGTCATCGCTGCCAGCTCGGTCTCCGCCTTCACGCTCGCTCCGTCCAGCAATTGCAGCGCGACCGTCAAGTCGTCCTGCTGATCGCTGATGCCCTCCAGCTCCACGACCACGTGCACCGTCTTGCTTGCCGCAAGCGGCTCTGGTGTCTGAATGAATACCGTTCCGAGGTGTACAGGCTCCACTATTCGTAGCTGCACTTCGCGGTAAATACCGCCGTAGGTCAGATAGTCAATGACTGCCCCAAAGGGAGGGATGTCGTCCCGTTCCGTGGAATCGACAATGACCGTGAGCACATTGGGGCCGCCATATTCGGCAAGTTCGGTCAATTCAACGCTGAACGGTGTATATCCACCTTTATGCTCCCCCGCTTTTACCCCGTTTAGAAATACCTGGGCATAGGTCATGACTCCTTCAAAATCAACATACACTCGCTTACCTTTGGCATCTGCCGGAATGTTCAACTCTCTTTTATACGTAGAAATAAACTGAAATGCCTTGTCGTCAAAATAATTATACGGAAGCTCTACATTGGTGTGCGGCAGCTGAATTGGCTCATACCGACTTGCATCAATGCCTGCGCTTACTTCGCTCTCGACATATTCAGGAAGATAAAACCATTGGTCATTCAACGGCAAAATGGTACGCATGGGCAGTCACCTCAACCTTTTATTTTTCACTCTTATACCATAGTAAAATATTTGAGTAAAAATAACGAGTAAAACTTAGTAAAATAAATATATGTTCAATGTAAGCATTTACAAGGCAATTGTCAATCCATTTTTGTATCTTTTTATATCAAAAAAACAACCCCGGTAAGCCGGGGCTGTCCAAATCAATAACGTCGATTTTATTGGGTATCGGTATGTAGCGGCGCACTGCTGTTGCGAATCATTAGCTCGGTCGGAATGATGACCTTGCGCCCCACCTCGTTTGCACCGTTGCGTACCGTATGCAGCAAGAGCTGAACGCCCGTTTCTCCCATCAGTTCGGTATGCGTTTTGACCGTTGACAGAGATGGGGTCAAATATTCCGCTGTCGGAATATCATTGAAGCCAACAATTGAGATACGTTCCGGCACCGCAAGGTGATGCTGCTCCAGCGCCTTTAACACCCCAATAGCCACCGAATCGCTCGCGACAAAGAAGGCTGTAGGCAGGTTTTCTGGTCCTGCCAAAATAGCCGCTTCCATCGCACGGAAGCCGTCTGCCGCCGTTCCGCCGCACACATGAATATCATCCGACGTGCACAGCCTGTGCTGTTCCTGATACCGCAAAAACGTCTCATAGCGGGCATCTAGCTCGACTCGTTCGGAATCATGGGGCTGCTCATCCTTGCCCATACCTACATATCCGATGTGACGATGGCCTGCGCCCATCAAATAATCCAGTGCATCAGCCGCAGCGTGAGCAAGGTCAATGACCACATAGTCTGCCCCTGTACGCTCTACCGGATGATCCAGAAAGACGCAAGGAATGGGCAGTTCCAGCATACGTTCTACCTCTTCGCTGCTAAAATGCCCCAGCACGATCAGCCCATGTAGCCCTTCGGATGACACCTTCAGCGCAGTCAGGTCCTCTCTTCTGAAAATACGCTCAAGCTGCGCCCCGCTTTGGCGGCACTCTTTTTCCACGCCAAACCGGATAGACAGATAATAAGGGTCTTCCAGTTCCTCGTACGCGCTAAACCAGTGCACCATACCCAACCGGATGGGTCCCTCTGCCTTCTTGCGGGGCTGACGACCAATACCGCCATTTTTACGTTTAACCGTCGTATATTTCATGCGCTCGGCAACCTCAAAAATTTTACGTCGCGTTTCCTCTGATACAGACAGTGTTTCATCATAATTCAGCACTCGGGAGACCGTGGATATTGAAACCTCTGCCTCCTGGGCGATATCTTTTAACGTAGGCATTGCAGGCTCCTTTAATGGTTTTACTCTATTTTTACTTTTATTTTACTATTATCTTACTCGTCTCCCCTGTGCAACACAACCCGTCATTCCTAAAAGGGTCAACCATTTTTTTCATATTATAAGCCTAATCATGATAAAATACGTACCATAATAGAAATGACACCAAGGAGGATACACACATGAAACAGGAACTGATTGACCGCCTGACTACATATGTTCAGGTAGATACCCAATCTGATGAAAGCAGCCACACTTGCCCCACTACACCCGGACAGCTCACATTGGGCAACCTTTTGGTGGGCGAATTGAAAGCCATTGGTATGACAGACGTAACCATTGATGATCATGGTTATGTGATGGCAACCCTTCCTTCCAATACGGATAAAGAGGTTCCCGTCATTGGTTTCCTCGCTCACCTCGATACGGCTACCGAACTGACTGGCGCAGGGGTAAAGCCGCAATTGACGGAAAACTATGATGGGGGCGATATCACGCTGAATGCTTCGCTTGGTGTGGTTCTTTCTCCACGTGAGTTTCCCGAACTGGCTCAATATAAAGGCCACACCCTGATCACAACAGATGGTACCACCCTGCTCGGTGCAGACAACAAAGCCGGGATCGCAGAAATCATGACAGCTATCCACTACCTGATTGACCATCCAGAAATTCAACATGGCAAAATTCGCGTTGCTTTTACACCGGACGAAGAGATTGGAAGAGGACCGGAACGCTTTGATGTAGCCGCTTTTGGCGCTGAATATGCCTATACGGTAGACGGCGGACCGCTCGGAGAACTGGAGTATGAGAGCTTTAACGCCGCAGCCGCCCATATTACCATTCACGGTGTGAATGTGCATCCCGGTACGGCTAAAAACAAAATGATCCACGCTGCCAAAATCGCTATGGAGCTGCATAGTCGGTTACCTGCAAACGAAGCCCCGGAATATACAGACGGATATGATGGCTTCTATCATCTCTTGGAGTCTACAGGCACGGCAGAACAAGCTAAGCTATACTATATTATCCGTGATTTTGACCGCGAGAGCTTTGAAAAACGGAAAGCTTATTTAACAAATGTAGTCAAAGAGCTGCAGGCCGCTTATGGAGAAAACCGTATTGCGCTGGAGCTGAGAGATCAGTATTACAACATGAAAGAGAAAATAGAGCCAGTCAAGCATATCGTCGATGTCGCTTATGAAGCAATGACAAAGCTGAATATCGAACCTATTATCAAGCCGATTCGTGGCGGTACAGACGGTTCACAGCTATCCTACATGGGACTGCCTACCCCGAATATTTTCACAGGTGGGGAAAATTACCACGGTAAGTTTGAATATGTATCGGTGGACAACATGGTACTTGCTACCAAGGTTATTGTGGAAATCGCACAACTGTTCGAGCAACGCGGCAAGTGAACTACCTATACACAGCACTGACACGTTAAGATTAAATAGAAGGCATATCGTTCCGTAATGGAAACGGTATGCCTTTTTTTCTGAAGCTTTCATTTCCCTTTAAATTTTCAATATCTTTATAACTTTTATCCGTCTTTAGACCGACAACTATATACGAGACTATAAAAAATATATCTAGTAAAGAAAGGTAGGTTATCTATTTGAATACAATAGATGCATTAATTGCAGCCATTCCCTACATACAACAGATTATGCGTGAGAAAGTGACCCTTGCTCTCTTCGACCGCACTCATGTCCTTATGTATACCCAATCGGAGGGTATGGATCTCGGCTTTGAAACAGGCTCGGAGCTGCTCGAGGACTATAAAGATTTTGCCATGCTTAAAAATGGACGTGAGGCCAGCCTGACCCACATTCCTGCTGAAATTCTAGGGTTTCCTCTTGATATGATCAGTATCCCTGTATTTGACGAGAAAGGTGAAGTCATCGCAGCATTTGCGGCCTCTTATAATTTGACTAACAAAAATCAACTGGATCAAATCGTATCCGAGAATCGCTCCATCACCGAGCAGCTCATTGATATGGTACAGCATGTAGCGGCTCATTCCGAGGAGCTTCAGGCAACCAGTGAACAGATTTTGAAAAACACTCAAATCGCCGTACAAAACTCGGGTAAAATCAATCAGGTAGCTGTGTTCATCAAGGAAATTTCCGATCAGACCAACCTGCTTGGATTGAATGCAGCGATCGAAGCCGCACGTGTAGGAGAAGCAGGAGCAGGCTTTGGTATCGTCGCTCAAGAGGTGCGCAAGCTATCCGTAGAATCCAAAAAGGCGACGGTCGATATTGAAGGAGCCCTTAAGGATGTACAAAACTCCATTCGTCAAATGGAGCAGGAAATTGAACAAATTGTTTCTTCTTCTCAGGAGCAGGCGACTCTGGTAGGCTCCTTCACTGAAGTGATGGAGCGTATGCAAAAGGCGAGTGAAACGATGCAACATCTGGCCAATGACCTGACTTCGTATGCCATAAAATAAATCTTGGGATAAAAAAGGGGAGCACACTGATCGCAAAATGCGTAAAAGTGTGCTCCTTTATGTACAAAAGCCCTATCGGGCTTGATGGTCTAAATCTGAAACTCAAGCAGTATAAGAAAAAACACCATGATTTGAAGGAAACACTGGGTCTAACCCTCCCAAAATATTTCCCACCGGAAGAGCAATACTAAGAAACGCCAAGACCATAGTTACCGAGATTAATGCCTTTTTCATTATGAAGCCCCCTTAATAAAATGGTTTGGTATTGCTCTTGCTGTGATGGTGTTGCCAAATCTCGATAAGTTTCAAACAGAGCAACCAATGTCCTGAAATCGGCATCCGCTTCTACACTGGCAGAGAATTGCAGAGAATCAAGGACATAATTTAAGGCAGCGGAGTACTGCTTCTTCTTGAAATGGTAAATGGCCAATTGGTTGACCAGTTTTAAATAATATACGCGGTTTGCTCTATCTTCATAACCTTCAAATATCTTAATATCATCAGCAAAATCGTTCAGCAGGTCGTCTATATTCCAATTATTCAAGTTAGCCGCTTCGGCAATACCAACCAATCCTGGAAGTAGCTCCTCTTCATTGTCGTGAAGAAATTGAACGTACTCAGGCAAAAGTTCCCTTCTCCCCGAAAGTAATTCAATCGTAAATAAATTGGCCTTGGCGAGGAAACGGAATCTCTCTACTTCTTCGTGACCGCTCTGATCCAGCCCCATAAACCAGCCCATTTCGCTATACTTCATAATATAGTTTCTGGCTTCCTCATACTTTCCCATATTCTGATAGTAAATAGACTTCGCCAGATAACTGTAAGCATAATAAAACACTAGCGGGTGTTTGGTGTCCAATGTCTCATACTTGCCGTCTGCAGCATTTCTCAGTTGGGTGTGATACAGGCTTTCAGCCAACGTATGCAGATAATCTGCTACTTTGTTCGCTTCATCCCAATCATTATGTGTGTAGCTGATTCTAAACAACTCACAAGCTTTATCGAGTTCGTGGCTGTCCGACAACAAATAAATAGCTTCCCTTTGGTTCAGGACCTCTTCCACTAAAACCCGCCTCCCTATCCTGAAAATTGCGATTACCCCTTAGCACAGCGGCTACTCTTCAGGGTAGTTATGCTCTTAGCCTCCATTTTTTGCATACCAGTATATTACAAATATAGTCAAAACCTAACTTGAAGTCAATTTAATCATCGCTACCTTCTTTTTTTTTGCAACCTTACATTGCTGTGTATGGTTATGGATTTTGCAAAATTCGATTCCAGTCGCTCCGAAGTGCAAGATATAGACGAACTAAACCATTTCGATCTATATCTTGTTCATTGGAAGTCGCTTATGGGATTTTTGCAAAATCCTTGGTTACGAATAATCGACTCCCCTTATAGAAATAATGCTAAAGAAGACAAAATGCAGGCTCTCTCATGAATGGTTTTTATGATGCTATAGTATCGTCGGGGTAACTACGTTACGAATTAGTGCGTACTTTTCAATCGGATATCGGGGCCTTACAATCAAACCTGTGCATGAAATCAAAGTATAGAGTAATACTCAACAGAGCATGTACCTGTTCATCAAAATATAAATTCACTTAAGGAGTGAAGTTAATAACATGGAACTTCAATTGGCTTTAGACTTAGTAGATATCCCGCAAGGTATTGCATTGGTAAAAGAAGTAGAGTCGTATATTGATATCGTAGAAATCGGTACACCGATTGTCATCAATGAAGGACTTCATGCAGTAAAAGCAATGAAAGAAGCATTCCCGAATCTGAAAGTGCTGGCTGACCTGAAGGTTATGGATGCAGGGGGCTATGAAGTGCTAAAAGCTTCCGAGGCTGGTGCAGATATCGTTACGATTTTGGCTGTAGCTGAAGATGCGACAATTAAAGGTGCAGTAGAAGAAGCGAAAAAACAAGGCGGCAAAAAAATCCTGGTGGACATGATCGGTGTTAAAAACCTGGAGCAACGTGCGAAAGAAATCGACGCTCTGGGCGTTGACTACATCTGTGTGCATACAGGCTACGATCTGCAAGCTGAAGGACAGAGCCCGTTCGAAGCACTGCAAACCGTCAAAAAAGTCGTGAAAAACTCCAAAACTGCCGTGGCTGGCGGTATTAAACTGAGCACCTTGGCTGAGGTCGTGAAGGCTCAACCGGATCTGGTTATCGTCGGCGGTGGTATCACTGGCGAGGACGACAAAAAGGCTGTAGCTTCCCAAATGCAACAGCTCATCAAACAAGGTTAATCCCAATGGAAACCTCTCAATATTTATCCGAGGTACTCAAGGAGCTGCAATTGGTTCCACAATTGATCAGTGATACAGAATCGGAGCAGCTGATCCACTCCATCGCCGCTGCGAATAAGGTATTCGTGGCAGGTGCGGGCCGCTCAGGGTTCATGATTCGCTCGCTGGCGATGCGGCTGATGCATATGGGGATTCAAGCTTACGTGGTCGGGGAAACCGTAACTCCTGGTTTGGGCGAGGGCGACCTACTCATTATTGGTTCAGGCTCTGGTGAAACCAAAAGCCTGACCTCCATGGCAGAAAAAGCAAAGAAACTTGGGGCCTCTCTGGCGCTTCTAACCACTTCCCCGGGTTCCACCATTGGCAAACTGGCCGATATCATCGTCAAGCTGCCTGGTGCGGCCAAGGACCCGTCCAACAAGGACTACCAAACGATTCAGCCTATGGGCTCATTGTTTGAGCAAACCCTGCTGTTATACGGTGACGCATTGGTACTCAGAACGATGGAGCTGCGCAAGCTGACCTCCAAATCTATGTTTGGCCAACACGCCAATTTGGAATAAAAATGTAATTCCTTTACGATAACAAAGCAGGCTGTCCTTTACATGTCACATGTGAAGGACAGCCTGCTTTTATGCTTGTATAAGGCGACTTTCCTATCTACACCGTTTGGACGTTTATTCTTCAGGTTTGGCTTATATGGCTTATATAGTCCAAGCCATCGTAGGAGAAATATTGAAAGTATGCGGGAGTCGCGGCGACAGATACCGGTTCATCTACAGCGACGGTCGATACAGCATACATGCCAATCAGCGCTCCCGTGAAACCGCCATTGCTTTCAGATGAGACTACAAAAGCCGGAACCGTAGCGAGCGGTACCCAGTTGCTTGGACGCACAGCATAAGATAAGGCGAAATGATACGCCTCGGATAGGATGCGAAGCTCCATACCTTCACCGCTTGGTATATCAGGAGCCGCCAGCGGTACAGAGACCCATTCGGTTCGTTTTCCCTGATCTGCGACCGAGACCACTACAGTAAGCATGTTGCCTTCTCCATCCCGACGAATACCCAGCGTAAAGTGACCGTGCTCATTAAGTCGTACCGCAAGGCCGGCTTCCTCGCCCTCATGCTGTGGTTGAAAATAAAGCCGGCTACGGACGGCGATCTGATGATGCCGCAGCCGGGTGCCGAGGAATACGCTCGGCGCTTCGTCCAGCAGCGTGTGGCGATTGCCGATGAGCGTTAGCCATCCGGGGCGCGCTTCCAGGCTGATGCAGGCTTCACACAGCCTGCGCGGAGCAGCCCAACGGAAGGCCAGCCGCTGACCACCAAAGTCATCGCGCCAGCTATGACGCTTTGCAGGCGCGAGCGGCGCAGAAGCAGGCGGGCGAGCCTGCTCCGCCAGACTGAATGGCTGACGGTCTACAGACATGTGCAATTGCACCGTGCCTGCGTTGTTGTCAGCCGTAGGCCATCCGTCCGTTGTCCAGCGGACGGGGGCCAGAAAGGTTTCGCGTCCGAGCACGCTATACGAAGGTGGTACCTCAGCCTGAGGCTCGACAGCCTCCAAGCGGTCAGCCACAGGCTCGATGTCCACCACCGGACGGACACCGAGAAAAAAAGCCCACCAGTCCCCGCGAGTGTCCTCAACCAATTCGGCATGACCTGTGTTCTGAATCGGATGTGCAGGGAGAGCGTTATGCGTGAGCATCGGCTCTGTCATACGCTCGAACGGACCGTAAGGGCGCTCCGCACGATACACGAGTGTTCGATGATCACGCCCCGTTCCGCCACATGCGCAGAGCAAATAATAGTGGCTGCCGATGTGATACAGATGCGGCCCTTCGGTCCATACGCCGCCATCCCCGTGAGCAATCGCTATAGGCTCTGTCAATGCCTGACCTGTAGTGATATCAATCTCATACTGGATAATATGCGACTCGGCATCTGCCCCGGATTGTACGGTCACATACACTTTCCCATCGTCATCCAATAGCAGAGACGGATCTATATTCCCGTAAGGAATACAGATCGGGTCTGACCAAGGCCCAGCGGGGTTCACAGATGTGATATAAAAATTACCTATCCCCATCACATCTGTCGTAATCAGATAAAAAACACCTTGATGATAGCGCAGTGTGGGCGCATATATGCCTTCCGAGCTTTTCCGAGTGGACAAATCAATCTGACTGCGCCGGTTCAACGCATGCCCGATCTGCCGCCAATCGGTCAGGTTTCGGCTATGAAAAATGGGCAAGCCCGGCATGTATTCAAACGAGCTTGCCGCCATGTAATAATCTTCTCCGACGCGTATCACACTCGGATCAGGATAAAATCCGGGGACAACCGGATTCGTATAGCGTAAGGTAGCCATAGCTCCAGCTCTCCTTTTGAACAGCTCTATTCCTCTGTTTCATTCAAACTATTCATTGGTTATTCCCCGCTGGCAACGGCGGGACTTTGGACGGATCAGCAAGTGCCCAATAGGCATATTTGGCCTTTAACCGTTCGTCGAATAGTAGCGGCTTATCCAGCCGGGCTATCGGAAACGTGCTGAGCCACGTATTTCCATCATCCGTACCCCAAATCGTCACATTGCTGATATGATTCTGCTGCCTTGAAAACATATCGAACAGCGCCCGATAGCGGTGAGCCTGCCGGATCAGCATAGATTCTGGAATCGTTTCATAGCGATCTGTGTCATTGGAATAAAGACCCATATCCAGCTCGGTAATCTGATTATCCAGACCAAGCGAAGCAAACTTTTCTATGGACTGCTCAATCTCGCTAATAGCGGGAAACTCCAGGCGGATATGCGATTGGTGGCCTACCCCGTCAATCGGTACGCCTTTAGCGAGCAGATCACGTACCAAATTGTACAGAAAATCCCGTTTCTTCGGCTCATGTGTGTTGTAATCGTTAATGAATAGTCGTGCGTTCGGGCCCGCCGCTTCCCTCGTAACACGGAATGCTTTTTCAATATAATCAGTACCAGTAATCTGATACCACTTGCTGCGGCGCATGCCATCCGGCTGATCAGGATCAATGACCTCATTCACCACATCCCAATCGGTGATGACATTTTTATATCGGGCTGCAACAGCGCGAATATGCGTCTCCAGCCGATCCAGCAAAAGCTTTTTATTCTCAGCAGTCGGCGTCATCGGCTGTCCATTCTTATCCTTGAACATCCAATCTCCAGTTTGGTTATGCCACACCAAAGTATGGAAGCGAATCTCTAGTCCATGCTGTCTAGCAAACTGCACAATTTGGTCTGCTTCCTCCCAATGGAACTGTCCCTCGGACGGTTGTAAGGAGATTGGCTTCATCGCATTCCCTGCAACGACGCTGTTAAAATGCTTCTGTACCAACTCTCCGTAAGCCCCTTCGGTCTGGAAAGCTTCAATCGCCGTGCCAATGCTAAACTGTCCCCCATATAATCCATGCAAAGAAGGAATGTCCTTTTCAATAGCCAGCGGCGGTACAAGTGACAGCTCGAAATCATCCATATAAAAGGAAGACGTTCCTTCTGCCGTTTCCAAATACATAGAAACGGTGTCTGCATCATGCGCAAGCGTATACGTACCAGACAAATGCATCCACCCCCCTGTCGTAGTAGCCGTGTCGCCTACAACAGTTTCATACGCACTATCCCCTTGGTGATCACGCTGTATGCTGAGCCTCACCTTGGCAGGCTGCTCACCCAGCGCCAGCTTCACCCAGGCACTGACCGTATATCGGCTGCCCTTTTGCATCGTAGCAGTCACATCCAGCTTGGGGCCGGCATATGTCTTTTGTCTGCCTGTTGTCAGCAGACTGTATGAGCCGGTTCGTGCATCGGCATTCGAAACCTGCACGGTCTCGGCTCCCATACGGGACACCCATCCTTGAGCCGTACCATCTTCAAACCCGGATACGATACCATTGGCCGGCTCCGTTGGCGTCTTCGATACCTGTGTTATTTCTACCTCATCCACATAGTAGGCCTGCGCGGGATTCGAGCTTTCCACATACAGCTTCAATGCATCCATCCCCCCGGTAAAAGTATATTTCCCCTGAAGTTTGATCCACGATGTATCCGCCGTCTCCGTCTGCGCTACCGTCTTCCATGTCGTAGTCCCACCTGTCGGCTGCTGCTCCACTGTAAGTTTAACCATGCTCGGAACCGCAGAATGACCATCTAGCTTCACATAGCCACTAATTTCATACTCTACATCCGGCTGCAACAGCGACTTCACATCCAGCTCCGCCCCGTTCCAAGCCGCTGTGCGGGCGGTTGCCTTCAGACTATGCGTGCCGCCATATGCTGCTTCCGTAACGGATGCAATTTGAGTATAAGTTCCCCGAGGCTTCCAGCCATCGCTGTTTCCTTGCTCAAATCCATACGTTCCAATGGTCTTATGGATATCACCCGCTGACAGCACCATATCCGCAACGGGCGGGGAATGTTCTATAGACGTAGCTGCCTTCGCTACAGACGCTCCCCACCAACCAACAGGCGATAACAATAGCGCTCCAGCCAGCACCAGACAAAAAGGCTTAACCCAACATGGCCGCAAAGCAATCCCTCCCGCACTCAAATTTTTTGAATTCGTATTGGGCACCATTGGATTTCAGTTACTATCCTTTGACACCTCCCAAGGTCATACCCTTCACAAAGTATTTTTGCAAAAAAGGATAAACTAAAATAATAGGCACTGAAGCGACAATCGTCATCGTGGCCCGAATCGAGGTAGGCGTGACCGACTTCGCCAGATTTTCCGAACCAGCGAATTGGCTCGCATAGTCCTGAGTGTTAACAGACGTGTTGGAATTTTGCAGTATTTTCATCAGCTCATATTGAAGAGTGCTCCATTGCTCATATGACGAATTGTACAAAAACACATCGAACCAGGAATTCCATTGCGCGACCGCTGTAAACAGCGACACCGTCGCCAGTACGGGAACACACAGCGGCAAAACGATGCGCATAAAAGTGGCAAACTCCCCAGCCCCGTCAATACGCGCCGACTCTAAAATCCCTTCCGGCAATCCCTCAATAAAGGAGCGAATGACAATCACATTAAACACCCCGATCAATCCCGGCACGACATACACCCAGAAAGTCCCCAGCATCCCAAGCTCACGAATCAGGAGAAAGTTTGGAATCAATCCACCGCTAAAATACATCGTTAAAATAAAAGCAATCGAAACAAATTTGCGCAGCACATATTCCGGCCGGCTGATCGTATACGCCACCATCGCGCAGCAAAACACAGAGGTCACCGTACCCGCAACCGTACGTAATACAGAAATCAGCGTAGCATGGAAAATCGTCGCTTCCTTGAACACATATTCATAATTACTCCACGTGAATTCACGCGGCCACAAATAGATCCCGCCCCGAATCGAATCATTCGCTTCATTCAACGAAACCGCCAGCGTATTTAAAAACGGATACAGCGTGAACACCATCAGGCAGAGCATAAACACGATATTGCACGCATCAAAAATTCGATCCGAGGGGGCCCGAAATCGCCCGTGTACGGCCTTCCCTTTGCCCATGACTTCCGCTCCTTTCTAAAAAATAGTTTAGGCATTTGGATCGCGCACCCTAACTCAACTAATTGTTATTGGAGCTTGTTGGTGCTGTTACTTGGAACTGTTATTTTGAGTGGTTATATTAGTGGCAATTGGAGTTAACCTTGGTGAAATATTATTGGTACTATAAGAAGTCATGTTTTAGTTCGTTTGATAAGGTTTTGATGAGGTCAGCGAAGCGGCCTGCTAAAAATCCACTGACTTACACCTGTAGTATGCATGAGCATGCACCTTCTGTTACCACCACTAGCACAATCCTAAAAACAAGCGATAGCGAAGCTGAGCCAACCATGATGGCACATTTACCCAAGGAAGCGCGAGTCACGCGCCTTCCTTAAACTCTCCCCTTGCCACTACCCTCAGTTCTCAAAAAAAGTGACTTTACGGCGGGTAGCAGCGGAGCGGGCGGAATTGTTCTGAAGAAGCGGAGCGTTCGGCTAAAAGCTTTCCAGAGGAAAGCTCGCATCGTAAGCATAAGCTAGCCCCGGATTTTAACCTATGATCTTTATTCCAATAAGAAAATACGGGGATAACAGCGATCGGAAGAACAATCCGCACGCGGAGCAGCCTTCTCCCCCCATAACTCCCTTTATTCTAGAACAGCCTCTCCTCCCCTAACCGCTTCGCAATATGATTGGCGCTAAACAGTAAGATGAAGCTGACCACCGTTTTGAACATCCCCGCAGCAATGGAAAGCGAGAAATTACCCATCTGGATACCATATTTCAGCACGAAAATATCCAGATTCTCCGAGTAATCCACGTTCATACCGTTGCCCAGTAAGTATTGCGGCTCAAAGCCGGATTCCAGTAGATTGCCGATGTTCATAATGAGCAGGATGATAAATACAGGCTTCAATCCGGGTAATGTCACATGCCAAATTCGCTGAAAACGCCCTGCTCCATCCATCTCGGCCGCTTCATACTGCGAGGGATCAATCATCGTCATCGCGGCCAAATAAATGATGGTGTTCCAGCCGACATTTTTCCATACCTCCGATGCACCGAGAATGCCCCAAAAATAGCTTCCCTCGCCCAGCCACAGAATAGGCTCTTTAATCAACCCCAGCCACATCAGCACCTCATTGATGATGCCGCCATCCGCAGACAGCGCCGTACTGATGATACTAGCCGCGACCACCCACGAAATAAAATGCGGTAGATAGCTGATCGTCTGTACCACCCGCTTAAATACGAGCTGGCGAAGCTCATTCAGCAAAATCGCTAATGTTATAGCGGTGACAAAGCCCAGCACCAGATTAATAAAGCTCATCGCCAGCGTATTGCGCATGACCCGCAGAAAGTGTTCATCCTGAAATAGAAAATGGAAATGTTTTAATCCGACCCATTGCTGATCGAGCAACTTGCGGGCAGGCTTAAAATCCTGAAAGGCAATTGTCCAGCCCCAGATGGGCAAATACTTGAAGATAAACAGCCAGATTAAAAAAGGGACGGACATCCATACCAGTGCCCGTTGCTGATTCAGCTTGTGCATAAATCCCCTAAAGCCGGTTCGCCGCGAGGGCGGCAACTGATCCGGGGAGATCGTGACTGCTGGTGGTGACGAGTGGCCCATAGCTGCTTCCTCCTTTATTTTTTACCGGGATTCTCGATTTTTTTGGCAACCTCCTTCGTGATCAGCTCCTCATACGCCTTTACATCCAGCTTGTTGAATTCAGTAGTGTATTCACTCCATATCGCATCAAACTGCTCCGGTGCAGACAGCACCAAACGCGGGAAATATTTGCGCTGCAGGTCCCCCTTCTTTTGCTGGAAGAGCTGCGCAGGTGAACCTTGAGCAATTGGGATACTCCAGGCTGGATACCATGGGCGCTCGTCTGGTGCGGAAAACATTTGCGAGAAGGACTCTACACCATAGACTTTTAGTAGCTTTTTATCTCCCTCGGTGTAGGACATACGCGCAACCTCCGGCTGCCGTCCGGCACCAACGGAGTTGCCGTCAGGCAGGGTGGAACCGCTACCGTATCGCGGCCAACTGTATTCAAAATATTTGAACCCGAATGATTCGCGGAACGCGTCCTGACCAGTCTGCTTAATTTGCTCCTCAGTCCGGTAAAAGCGTCCTTTTTTATCTACATCATAGGTTTCTCCCTTGATTCCCCAGTTGGATAACACCTGGTTTTCGTCGGTCAGCAGGTTGTCAAAAAATTTGATGATACGTACCGGGTCCTTGGCACTGACCGTAATTCCTATGCCTCGGTTATTAACGAATGACGACGGATCAATGTACTGATCCTTTATATTCTGGTCGTATACAACAGGCAGCCCTATATACTCCATATCATCATTGCCCGATTGCTTGGAAGCCTCCTGCAGATTATTCAGGGCCTGCCCCGCCTGCCAGCGGTAGTCGAAAAAGCCCAGCACCTTACCCGAAGTCAGCTTCGCCAGATATTGATCGTAATTGTCCACAAAGGACGATTTATCAAATAGGCCTTCTACATTGAGCTGATTTAGCTCTTTCAGATACCGCTTTGTGATTTCCATATCTCCATAATCCGTGGCCCGGTGTGTTTTCATATCAATAATCGTGCCGCCATCATTCGGATAGCCTGCCAGATGCATCGGTGCGTTCGTAAGAGCATAAAACCTATCCTGCGTGGTTAACGCCAGGTACCCAGTCAATCCCTCATCTGCATGCTTTTTCGCATAGTTACGAATCAGGGCTAAATACTCGTCAAGTGTTTTGATTTTTGGATATCCCGCTTCTTTTAATACCCTGCGTTGCACCCAAAAGGCTCCTTGCTCTAAGTTAGGCGCAGGTAAATAATCGCCTACCACCGCACTGAGCGGCAGAAAGTAAATGTTCCCATCCTCTGCCTTCATCAAGTTGTAGTACGGTCCATATACACGCTTAATATTCGGTCCATACTTGTCGATCAAATCATTCAGGGGAATAAAAGCCCCGGCATCCAGCAGCTTATCGATCGTGCCATCCGGTACTATCACATCCGGGTAATCGTTACTGGCAATAAATGTACCAATCTTCGTATTGGAATCACCCACCAAATGCTCCAGCTTCCAGTTTACCCCCGTCTGATCCTCCAGGATTTTGCCGATCCGCGTTTCATTGGTATTAATGTCCCTCCCCGCAGTGGCATTAAAATACGTGAATGTGACCTTCTCCTTGCTATCTCCTGACGCCGGCTCCTTGCCCGAGCTCCCTGAGCAAGCAGCGATCATAGACGCCATCATAACCATTACCAGACTGATGATTCCGAACCTTTTGCTTGTCATGCCAGACCCTCCCCTTTCGTCCTCTTTTGTCGATTGTGTGTGAATATCGTGCGCACGTACCTCAAGCACTGAGAATCCCGCACACTCTAAATTGTAAGCACTTTCATTTTATAAAATGCTGTTCATTTCGTTCACCTGTCAATCTAAAGGTGTTACTTAGAAAACTATAGGTAAAGGTCCTTCAAAGCAAAATAGGCGTTGCTGTCTACCCTCACTCCCGATCCGCAGGAATCCTAATTCGACTCTCCGTACCGTCGCCGGGTGCACTGCGAATAGCAAGCTCAAAGCGGCTCCCGTAGTAAAGTTTAAGACGATAGATGACATTTTGTAGACCTATACGCTCACCCATTTCTTCCTGCCTTTGCATGTAACCATATAAGCGTTGTACCTGTTCCTCAGACATGCCCACCCCATCATCCCGAACCGTTAGAATCAGTTGTCCTTCCTCATGCTCAAAATGTATCTCAATGCGTCCCCCATGCTTTAGCGGCTCAATGCCGTGGATGCTTGCATTTTCAACCAGTGTCAGCGCGACCATTTTGGGAAGCAGATTGTCCAGGTCTTCAGAGCGCGCTTGCACTTCGTACTGTATTCGCTCACCAAAGCGATATTGCTGGATTTCCAGAAAACAACGGATCAGCTCCAGCTCCTCCCGTAAAGTAACCCGATCCTTGTTCCACACCAGCGAATTGCGGAAAATCCGTGCCATGTTATGAATAATGCGCGCTGTCTCATCCTCATGCTTCATCAAGCTCCGCATGCGAATCGTCTCCAGCGCATTGAACAGGAAATGCGGGTTGATCTGGCTGTGAAGTGCATTCAACTGAGCATGTCTGCGCTGAATTTCCAGATTTTTTCGCTGTATATCGGCCATATAGACATCGTTAATCAGTCGCTTTATTTTCAGCGTCATCCGATTAAACTCACCTGTTAATTGCCCGATTTCATCTCGCGACTCTGTACCGCGAATCAGCTCAAAATGCTGGTTTTTCACCTTCTTCATGTGCTTTAAAATACGATGAATCCTCACGTTCAACGAACGTGTAATCCAAATAATGATTAATGTAGGCAGCAGCATATTTACACAGGTTAACAAGAGCACAAAATTGCGAGATTCCTGCATTTCATACAGCACTGCATCTCTCGATACCGCAGCCACAATGCTCCAGCCATTCAGATTGCTCGTAAGCACATAATTCGTCTTGAACTCCATCGTGTCCTCGGGCAGCTTGAGAGTGTTATAGGCTACATGTTTGTGGTTTATATCCACTTTGGGGTCCGTTGTATATTCGATTCCCCCTCGTTCGTTCAGCAGAAAGAGACTTCCCTGCAAATTCAGGTTATTGAAAATCTCCCGAATGGACGACATTCGCAGTTCTATTTTCAGTATTTTTTCACGACCATTTTGGGAATAAAAGTAGTTCATCCGCCGAATCAGGCTAAAAGGGTACATCTGTTCACCTGTGCTGTCATCGGTACGTACAAATATAGGCTTGGACTGGCGTCCAGGCGAGATTTTGGTATACCAGGGCAAACTTCTGACTCCCTCATCTATAAAGCTGATTCCCCCGGAATTCAGCAGCGTTGAATTATTGGTGTAGATCGTAATTCCACCTACGGAATGGTATGCAGGACTGTAAGTGTTGTTCAAGATATGACGTAAATAAGAGTCATAAGCGGCGATATAGTCAGCAGGGTGGGGATATGTTTCTTCCAATACCTCATTGAGCTGATGATCAGTATAAAAGATAGACGAGATTTCCATCGCATCTTCAAATTCACGGTAAAATTCAATTTTAATCTGTTCCAGTGCGCGCGAAATATCCTGCATACGCTGTTCCTTCACGTTTTGCGAGGTGACATGGTAAAAAATAAGATTGGTCAGCACTACAGGCGTGAAAACACAGAGAAAATAAAGCAGCAGCATTTTATCCCGCAATCGCACATGATCAAGAGTCGTTCTCAGCATCTTCATTCGCTGGCCCTCTCTGGCTCGTCGCCAATACTCAGGCTATTGCGGTATTCACTAGGCGTGGCGTGCGCCATCTTTTCAAACTGGGTAACAAAATAGTCTGAACTGCCGAAGCCCACGCGCTCAGCAATTTCATAAATCCGCAGATCCGTCTGCCGCAACAAGCGTTTCGCCTCCTGAACGCGCAATTTCAGCAGAAATTCGTTAAAGTACACACCATACGTTTTTCTGAACAATTGACCGAGGTATACCGGGTTCATGTAAAAGCGAGCCGCAATACTTTTCAGGCTTATATTCTCGGCGGCATGCTGCTCAATGTAAGCACGGATGTGCTGGATGCCTCCTTGCTGACAATCCTTGCGCAGAACCCCAATATACCTTCCACTTTCCTCTGCAAAAGCTGTAAACAATCGCTGTAGTTCACCCAGGGACAGGTTCATGTCCTGCCAGTTCATCATCGGTTCTAGTGACTGAAGTGAGCGCTCATTTCCCTGCATGTTTTGAATGACCCGAACGATACTAAGTAAGCATTGATGCAGACTCATTTTCATAGCCTCAGGTGCATAACACTCCTCCCGAAAACTACTAAATAAATAATCCACGGCCACACGCAGCTCATCCAACCGCAGTTCCTCAACTTGTTCCGTCAAGCGATCCAGTACGTCCTGAGGGATGGTCTTATAGTGAAGTGGTGGCATTCCCTCCCGTAGATATACAACAATACCGCTATTGTCATAAATGTATTTATGGAGCACTGCTTCCTTCGCACAGGCGTAGGACTGCTGGATATCCTGCAACCGATTCACAGGCTTTCCTGCATAAACGAAAACCCGACTTCCCAGCTGACCTTTTAGTGTCTTCATCCCCTCTATCTCTCGTTGTAGCGCTTTCATAAAAACTTCGACCTTGCCTTCAAAACACCCCAAAAAGAAGTCCGGTACGATAAGACCAATCCGGTTACGATGCTCATGAACATAGAGAGGGTACTTGCCATCCATTAAACGATGAAGCGCTTGCTCTATAAGCTCCCTGAACTGAAAAAGTGATAGCATGACACCATCGGCACAGCTCGACGAGTACATAGTACATATACGTGGCTTCCCCAAGCCGTAGCTGCTGCTCCCACTGTGTCACCACTACATCATCCACTGGGTTCATCATCACAGTCTCTAACAGCCCACCTGCATGGTGATTCTGATATCGTTGTGCATTCTGTTGTTCACGATGCAGTCTTTCACTCAGCTTGCGCAGTGTAGCCGAAAAGTCACCCTCATCAATCGGCTTAAGCATAAAATCATGAACCCCATAGCGGATTGCCTGCTGCGCATAAGCAAAATCACTATAGCCGCTTAAAATAATAAATGCGGGATGTTCTGTACTCTGTTCGAGCACAGACCGAATCAGCTCTAATCCGTCCAGCACAGGCATACGAATATCGGTAATGACCAGGTCCGGGTGAATACGGCTGATTAGCTCCAGCGCATCCTCACCGTTATCAGCTTCTCCTACGATTTCAAAACCACAGGCTTGCCAATCCATGAGTTGAAGCAGCCCTTTGCGAGTAAAGGTTTCATCATCCACCACAATGGCTCGATGCAGCTTCATAACACGCTTCCTCCTTTTGAAGTATGCCTATTTTATTATTTTGGTTAACTATTCCAATGATCTCAGTCACTATGGTAATGTAAAACATCAGAAATTGGAAATTTTCGTTATACCTAATATATGACGAATAGAGGGGTGCAAAGCATGTGCACTCCAGCAGCCAAGCCAAAGCAGCAAATATACAAAAAGGAGACGAATCCCTGAATGTGGGTTCGTCTCCTTTTTTGCTATTGCGTAAAAAGCTTTTATTATTCTCTTATTCGTGAATTCAGGCTATCGCTCAGCGATGATACTGACCGCTTGCAGATGGTCGGCGTACTTTACAAACTGCTTGCGCATACCCATAACCCTTGTCCGGGCAGCATGGTTACGCATAAGGTTAAAGGCGATTTTTCCAAATCTCAACCAGCCCTCGTCCTGAATGATACGTGGCAGATGCAATAAGTGCATGGGAACCGTATAGATTTTAACGACCTTAAAGCCTTCCTCTTTCAGCAGCTGTTCCCACTCTGACACCGTCAACGGTGTCGCATTAACTCTCATGGCTGTAGCCAAATCCTTGTAAATTTGTTTTCTGAGCGCAGGCTCAATATGGTTAGAAGCAAGGCACATCTCATGAATAGCATACTTCCCGCCCGTTTTCAAAAGCCGCCTGGCTTCCGAAATAATCTGCGCTTTCTTGGCTCTTGTGTGCATCGTCAGCATGGCTTCCCCATATACCACCGTCGCAGAGGCATCCGGCAACGGAACCTGTTCAGCATCGGCAATAATAACTTCCCGGTTTGCTCCGCTTGCATACGTTTTTACGATAGAAGCCGCCTTCTCATTCTGTTCAATCGCAATATAACGACGGGGATTAAGCCGCAGTGTGATTTGGGCAGTTATACCCAATCCGGGGGCAAACTCAATAACCTCATCCTGCCCGGTTACGTCAAGTCCCTCTATCATCCAACGTGTTGTTTTTAACCCTCCGGGCCTAAGCACGCGCTTACCGAGACTTGCTAATATCCAGTGCCCTGGCACCTGTTTGTAATCTACTGTCTGCATTGGCTATTAACACCTCTCCTTAAAATTTGATAATGATATTCATTATCAATACGAGTGAAAAAAAATAACTATTTTCTTTTTTTTTATATGAGCATGTTGCTGCTGTGTCCTCTTTTATATGTTCTGCGCATAGCTTTCACTTGGCGTTTGGGTCAACACTACATGCAGACTGGAATTCGCCTCTGCACCGCCACGATAGGAAAAGTGCTCATCTCCCGTAACATGAATGATATCCCCTTGGACAACTTCCGTTGCTTCGCCGTTCACAGTTACAGTCCCGCTGCCTTCAAGAACAAGCAAATATACATTCGCTCCTGGGTGATTATGTGTTGGTAGCTCGGCATTAGGAGTAAAGTTGAGAATAAAAATTACATTGTCGGCTTCCTTATGCACAATTCGTTTTGTAAACGCAGCTTCTTTATATTCCTGAAATTGAATGAGGTTTGATTTTTTCATATTAGTTCACGCTCCTGTTTGAAATTAAATTTGCTTAAGATGGATTAATACCTTTATTGTATTGGATTATTTCGCTCGCCTTGTGATTGCAATCACAAAACTAAATTTAAGTAAAAATACTTTTAAAATATTTAAAAATTTGATTTCAATCATCTTTTTCATCGACACATCCAACTAGAATCAAATTGTGTTAGATAAACAAAACAAGCAGGAGGTTATTCCATATGAAGCCTGGATTCAAGCTGGCAAAGGATATTTATTGGGTAGGAAAAATTGATAATCGTGAGGTTCCCTTTCATCGTCTTCTACTATCAAAGGGTACAACCTATAATGCATATCTATTGAAAACTGGAAAACCAACCATTGTGGATACCGTAGATATGGCGTTCGGTAGAGAATTTGCCGAAGCTGTAACCGAATTGATCGATCCATTGGATATTCAATATATCATCGTCAATCACACGGAACCAGATCACTCGGGCGGATTGGCGGCACTTGCTTCCAAGGCAACGAACGCTACGATTGTCTGCACTGAGATTGCCGTTCCGGAAATTCAACAAATGTACAAGCTTCAGCATCGCAACTTCCTCGTAATCAAGGATGGGGATCAACTGGACATTGGAGGCAAAACGCTGCTATTCAAAGAAACTCCTTATCTGCATACAGAAGAAACCATGATTACGTATTGTATAGAAGATAAAATCTTGTTCCCTTGCGATATTTTCAGTACACACGTGGCTGTAGAGCATCTATTTGCTGATGAGGCTGGTTTTGATATCACCGAGGACTTTATCGGATACTATCAGGCTATTATTCATCCACATCGCAGATATGTGCGCACATTAATCGAAGCTGTTGCCGATCTGGAAATTGAGATGATTGCACCTTCCCACGGCTTCGCGATCCGACATGATATTGCCAAGTTTATTGATTTGTACGCCTCTATGAGTACCGAAACCAAGGAGGATAAAAAAGTAGCGATTGTCTATGCCACCCTCAAAAATAACACTAAAAAAATGGCAAACATCCTGAAGGACTGCTTTTTGGAGAACCAAATCCAGGTGGAGCTATGGGACGTGGATAAAGCGGATGAAACGGAAATATTGAAGAGTATTGCCTCAGCAGATGCTGTTTTCGTCGGTAGCTCTACCAAATATGCCGACATGACGGGCAAATTGGAAGACCTATTGCAACAAATGCAAAAGATGAATCTGGAAGGCAAGCTGGCTGCTGCCTTTGGTTCCTACGGCTGGAGCGGGGAAGCCATTGAAGTTGTACAGGATTACTTGAATGGTACTAATATGAAGGTCCAAAGCACTTCAGATGTAATCAAATCAACGGGTATGACCCATGTGGAATTCCCGGTGCGTATTCGTTTCTCTCCTACAGAAGATGAAAAAGTGAAGAAAATTAAAAATGCCGCTGAATTTGTCTCAGATCTACTGCTTAGTGTTATTTAAAACACAGTAGCGTATAGCGAATAGGAGAGATACTGAATGGGTAACCAACATTACGTTATTATCGGAGGCAGTGTTGCCGCCGTCAACGCGGCAAAAGCGATTAGAGATCAAGATGAGCTGGCCGAAATTTCTATTTACGGGGAGGAAGCATCCTTTCCGTATAACAGAGTCAAACTTTCCAAGGGACTATTCACTGATTTGCACAGCGACAAAATTCTGATCAAAAAGGAAAAATGGTTTGCCAATCAACGAATTCATGTGTATTCCGGCATCAAGATAACCGAGATACATCCAGAGGATTGTACTATCAAAACAATAGATGGACAAACCGTTGCTTATGACAAGCTACTGCTGTGTACAGGAGCTCACAACCGTAAGCTTGTGCTAGATGGGGCTTCTCTAAGGAACGTTCACAATATTCGTTTTCGACAAGATGCGGATCGCCTTAAAGCGGAATTGCGACAGGGAGACCGGATATGTATCATCGGGGGCGGTATTCAAGGCGTGGAAACCGCATGGTCCTTCCAGCAAGCAGGATATGCTGTAACCATACTGGAAGCTTCGCATCGGCTTATCCCCCGTCAGCTAGATGAAAAGGCCTCCGCTATTTTGACCGATCGGATGACCGAACAGGGTACTCAGATCCACCTTGGGCAAGGCGTAAATCGTATTAAAGGCACAGATCACGTAGAAGGTGTGGAACTACAGGACGGCTCTGTTATCCCCTGCGAGCATGTCGTGTACTCTATCGGAATTGTACCGAATACGGAGCTTGCTCGCCAAATCGGCCTTGATATTGGACAAGGCATTCTGGTGAATGCGCAGATGGAGACCAGCTCCGCCAATATCTATGCAGCAGGTGATGCAGCCGAATTTCAGAGTAGAGTAGATGGGTTATGGGAAAGCGCAATGGAGCAGGGAAAAATAGCAGGCGCTAATATGGCGGGCGCATCCGTCAGCTATCAGCGTCCCCTCCCTGTAACCCTTTCGAACTGCTATGAATCTCCTCTCTTTTCCATCGGTCTAGTAGATGAACAAGTCTGCGACACCAGCCTGATTACTAAAAATCAAACTTCTTATACACGTATGTTCATACAAAACGGCTCTATCTGCGGCGTGATTGGCTTTGGAGATGCCCTTGCTTCACTACCATACAAAACAGCCATCATGCAGGGACTCAAACCGGACGCACCAGAGCTTACAAAAATTTTGAATGACAAGGAGAACTAGAGATGAAAAAATATGTATGTCAGCCCTGTGGATACATTTATGATCCTGCTATCGGTGACCCCGATGAAGACGTTATGCCCGGTACAGCGTTTGAGGATCTTCCAGAAGACTGGGTTTGTCCAGTCTGTGGTGAGGATCAAAGTCATTTTGCCCCAATAGATGATACAGAATAACAACCATGTGCTATAACCTGTAGTTTCCGGTTTATGAATGGAGTGAATGAATGTGAATGAGATGTCCTGCCCCTGCCAGTGCGAAAAGGAGCCCTGTGCCCGCAAAGTGCCTATCTTTTCCTCTTTGTCCTGCGAAGATTTGTGTAAGGTCAGCTCCATGATCCGACACCGAAAATATCAGAAAGGCGAGGCCTTGATTGTGGAGGAACAAGCATCCGATACGCTGTACATTATTAAAAGTGGACATGTGAAGCTGCTGAAAATGACACCTCAGGGGAAAGAACAAATTCTGCACATTCTGACAACTGGCGATTTTTTTGGCGAGTTGAACATATTTAACAGCGATGAGCTGAGTAACTTTAGTGCGTATGCCTTAAAAGATACTGATATTTGTATGCTCACCAAGGATGATATGGAGCAGTTGATCCGCAACAATCCCGATATCTCTTTGAAGCTGCTCAAAACCATTACTAAACGCTTGGCACATACCGAAAACCTGGCTCAAAGCCTAGCTACCAAAGACCCGGAAATCCGCATCGCCTATATGATTCTTGAGCTTGGACATAAATATGGAAAGCCGGATGGTTCCTACATTAAAATAAACCTCCCCCTTTCACGCGAGGAAATGGCTAATTATGTGGGTGTCACCCGCGAAACCATCAGTCGCAAATTCGGAAAATTTGAACAGCTGGGGATTATTCATAGCAAGGGTACAAGAGAGATTACCATCTGCGATGTACAGAAACTGAACGAATATATGGATTGAGACACATAGATACAATGTTACTCTAACATGAGGACAACAAAAAACCGCTTCTTTAACTTATGGATTGCAGTTGATCTATCAACCACTTCCATTTCGTTAAAAGGCGGTTTTTTAGCATATTTTATACTCCACTAACTATCAATTGTCGTGTTTACACCTTGGGAAGACGCTCCCCATGCAGGCTGCGCTGAAGGAAGTTCTGGCGAAACTCTGTCTGTGGAAGGAGCAGTCTCAATCGTGGTCGATTTGGAGCAATCCCACACTACTTTGACCAAATACCCAAACAACAACACATTCAACAATGATGTCACACACAAAATAATACCGTATTGATCCCGAGAGTTGGAGCTATAGAAAATATTGAAGGTGTTCAGGAAAATGGTAAGACTGAATCCACCCGCAAGCCACAAAAATCTGCGATCCCGCAAATACAGATACGCTAGTACAGCTAACGCGGCCGCAGGGAACAAGTACCGTTCATGCATGCTGGAAGCGAAGGTAAATACACCTGCAATGAGCACCAGTGCAGCTGCCGCTGCAAATTGTGGTTTGCGACTGCGGATATACATCCACCACGTAAACAGAGTCACCAGCACAATGCAGATCATACCCCATGTATGGTAACTGAACAGGAACAATGTTGTAGTGTCCTGCGTATAATTGCCACCGATCAGTGCAAAGAAATTATATGCGTTCACCGAAGCATACGGATACTCGCCGACCGTTCCCTTGTATAGGTCAAGCAGCCATAACGGCTCCTGCCCCCACGAAAATGGTAATATGACCAGAATGGTCGTCATAACGGCACCGCCAATGGACAACAGCCAAGGCTGTATTTTACGTTGTCTCAGCAGCTCAAAGAACAGAACAGGCCCATAAATAATTCCCTGCGGCTTCATCAATACGGCTACCGTAAACAATACGGCGGACCAGCCGACCCGGTTTTCCACAAGCAGCACAATCATGCCCACAATCAGCATAGTAAAGAAAGAATCCACCTGCCCCCAGAAGGTCGAATTGATAAATACAGCTGGGTTAAACACGTAGAATATAGCCAATCCAAGGCTTATTCCATAGCCGACCCGTTTGCTTGCCAACCGGTACAGCATGTACGCTGTCACGATATCGGCTATTATATTGGGAAGCCGCAGCAGTACGGACATGTAGGGACTGAAAGCATCCGTAGAGCCGATTTGACCGATCACATATAAAATATAAATATAGAACGGCGGATAATCACTTGATCCATTCGTGTAAAAGCCCGATAAGCTATCCGCTGCTGTCGTAGCCCAGTTCCGGAATAGCATTAAATCCATATGACCCGAGATCCATGGGGCGATCGCCATTCTTAAAAAGAACCCCACACCCAGCACTGTCCACAGCATCAGTCCCCGATTACGTTCCCCGAGCTTCCATTCACGAGCCCGAAAACGGTATGCAATAAACACGAATGCACCGAAGAACAAAGCGGCGAAAATCGCCAGCGGAGTAGCATAAGCAGATGAGGAGTTCCCACTTCGTCCACCACCCATACCACCGCCAGGACCGCCCATACCAGATCCGTTACCAGACATGCCACCGGGGCCTCTGTGCTGTCCGTCTCTGGCAACACCACTGCCGCCCGAAGACGTATCATTCCCGGCCGTTGTACCTTTGTCACCCGATGTCGATGTTCCCTCAGTGGAGGAGTTGGTAGGTTGCCCCGGTCCTCCCATACCTCCACCAGGTCCGCTTCCTCCTCCGAACCCGCCGGATGGGCCCTGCCTAACAGCCGCAGACTGGGACGCAGAACTACCTGAATAACTCCATAACGAAACGACACTAGCGACAGCACACAATATGAAACTAAATAGAAGTATATATTTCAGACCGTTCGCTTTCCAAACGTTCAAATCCGATGCACCTCTCTCTGTTTCTATTTTCCCATATTGTATCTGCCTTAGCTTAGGACTTTGTGAGTTCTGGCTGAATGTTGGCTGAATACCGAATCATCACACTGAAGTTTGTCGTTCCAGCTCCATAATCGCCCTTTCCAGCTGAGATTGTGGATGCTTCAGCATGTTACCGTGACCGACAGCTAATAAAGATGGATTGAAACTCACCAGCTTTTTGGCGCTTTTCAGCGAAATTCCCTTGTTCCAGGTAGCCAGTGCCGGAAAAGGAAACAGCGGCTTAAGCCTTCCCGATACCGCTATACCACCTCGAGTCTGGAAGGCGTCGCCTGCAATCAACGCACGGGTACGAGTATCCAAAAATGCCATCGATCCCGGCGTATGTCCTGGTGCGCTGATCGCCAACAGCGAACCTACATGATCCCCATCCTCCAGTAAAACGTCAGGCTGGGTAAGGATATGCTTCGGTACATCGCCTCGAATAGGAGTATCCGGTTCTCCTGCCTCCAACGATACATCGCCCTGTAGCAGCGGTGCGTCCCGCCTTGAAATGAACACTTGCGCGTCAGGATACCTTGCCTTGAGCTTATCCAACGCACCCACATGATCCCCATGGGCATGGGTAAGTACAATTCGAATAATCGGCTGCCCGATCCGCGCCGCAGCCTGCGCTATACCACGGGTACTGTATGGCAATCCGGCATCTACCAAGGTGAGCCCCTCTTTCTCCTCCACCAAATAACAGTTCACTGGGAACAGCCGGGGCATAAACGTCAATTGATACACATGCTGCACCTGAACAATACGCATTTTAGCTCATCTCCTTGTCTTAATTATAAACTAATCATATTAGTATTATAAATAATATAATTAGTTTTAAGCAAATATTTTTGCTGCTATTCAGCCGGAGTTGGAGCTGCTACGGGGACGATCATACTGAGAAAACAGCAAAAAGCATCCCCGGGACTCTGCCCCCGGGGATGCCTCTCACAACAAGAATTAACCTTTTCCTCCTGTTATTAATAACGAAGCCTTCTTGGCTATTTCCTCTTTATCAAACGGAGTAATTCCAGATGCCCATAAATAACCAGCCTCATGTATGATATTGGCATAAATAGGTACATAAAAACTCTTCTCTGAGTCTGTACATATGTTATCTAAACTTTTCACTAAATATTTTTTCAGCTCAATTAACATTTTTTCTTTCAACAGAGGCGCAAGACTTAAATAGCTACGACGGCATTGAATTTTCGGTTGTTGATGAAAGTCACATACTGCTAGAACGAGTTGATTTATGGTGTCCTGATCGAACTCGACTACTCCTAATGTTCGTTTTTCAATGACGTTCGAAGCAGAGTCGTCAATCATGTAATCCAACATTTCGTACTTATCATTAAAATGTGCATAAAATGTAGCACGATTCACTTGGGCCCCTTTTGTTAGATCTGCTATTGTTATCTTTTCAAAATCCTTTTCATTCACTAAATTAACAAAAGCGTTAATCAACGATCTCTTTGTATGTGTCATTCGCATATTTTTTACTTTTGTCCCCACGTTCTGCCCTCCTTATTTGGCACATTTCAATTTTTGTTTCTATAACAACATTCTCATTTAATTGTTGGTTGTTCCATATATTAAGCGGGCTTATACTTACTAAAACAACATATGTTGCTTTAAAATATACCACAAATAAGGAGTTCATATAAGATGAAAACTATTGCAATAATTGGTGCAGGACTCGGGTTAGGTTTATCTATCGCGAAAAAATTCGGGGCGCAAGGGTTTAAGGTAGCTTTAGTTTCTCGTAATCCAGAAAAATTGGAAATCATCACAAATGAACTAAAAAGCCTGAATATTGTAGCGCGCTCTTATGTCGCGGATATTACGGATTTGAACGCTTTAAAACAAGCCTTACTGGCTGCTAAAAAAGACTTAGGCAGTATTGATGTACTCGAATTCAGTCCTTATGCAGGATGGAGTAATTTCACAGATATTTTAGAAACAACGCCCGCAAGCGTCTTGGAACAAGTCAACAGCATTGTGCTTCCTGCAGTTCTATCCGTCAATGAAGTATTGCCTGACATGATCAGCAATGGTTCAGGCGCGATTCTATTTACAACGGGCATATCTGCCATGTTCCCTTTGCCCAGTCTTGGGAATGGTGGTATCGTGATGTCCGGCCTTCGAAACTATGCGACTAACCTGCATAATGAACTGAAAGAAAAAGGAGTTTTTGTAGGACACCTTTCAATCGGCACTTTCATACAAGCTGGTACGGCAGGAGATCCAGATATCATCGCAGAAGCTTGGTACAACTTATACGAGAAAAAGCATAGCTTTGAAGAAACATTCCCAAAAGAAATGGATCCAACCAAGCTGTAAAATTATTAAAGCGAGAAGATGACCATGGATGGCCGTCTTCTCGCTTTTTTGTCATTTATAAGCGTCCTCTGTGCAACAACTTCATCCGTAATTATAGCCGGATTGCCTCAGCAATAGGCGTACTGCCAGACACCAGATTAATTGCACGATGATACGTCTGCTGTTCCTCCAGCGCTGCTACCACCGCTGCCGCCACATCTTCACGGGAAATGGTCTGGCTGGTGAGCTCCTCACCGGTAGCAACTTTGCCGGCGCCCACATCATCCGTCAGGCCACCCGGACGAAGAATCGTGTAGTTTAGGTTGCTCGCTTCCAACAGGCGGTCAGCGTAATGCTTCGCCACATAATACGGTTTAATGGATTCGGGCCACTTCTTTCGATTCTCTGCATGTAGGGCGCTGACCATAACGAAGCGTTGGATACCTGCTTGTTCGGCGGCTTCCATCGCCTTGACCGCTCCATCCAGGTCGATAAGCAGCGTTTTATCTGCACCTGTTTTTCCACCGGAGCCTGCTGTAAATACGACAGCATCGCTGCCTTTTATAGCTGCGGCAATTTCGCCAACCGTCCCTTCGAGGTCAGCTACCACCGTTTCTGCTCCCAAACGTTCAAGCGCTTCGGCCTGATCCGAATTTCGGATCAACGCCTTTACGCGATGCGATTCATTTTGCCCCAATAGACGGACAAGATGTCTGCCTACTTTTCCATTTGCACCAATCACCAGTACGTTCACTCATACCCCTCCTGTATTCGCAGTCTCTCATCTACATTATACAGATGTATTTTACCCTTCGGGTCTGCGACGCAATCATGTTAGCTGCATCAGGTTGAAATCAGACTTCTTTGGTAAGCTCGACATCTCGCTTTTGCCGCACACGCAGACCTGCCAAAAAGGTAGCCATCATCACCTCAATACTCCGGTCCACCTCCACAGGTAAACCAAAGCCGCCCTTTTGTTCAAGCGAGGCGAATCCATGAAGCAGACTACGGAATCCCCTCGCTGCATGAATGCAATCTTCTTCCTTGAAGCCATAACCACTGGACAGGACGGTAATGACCAGCTCGGCCACGCGATCCGCAGCCTGCCTCATTTCGGTATCATTTCGATCAGTTGCATACAGCATCGCTTCATACAAACCGGGTCGCTCGCGAGCATACCGCATATACGCCTTCCCCATAGCGGTCAGCGCATCTTCGCCCGCTCTACCAACCGCTGCGCTCATCAAAGCTTCCTCCAACTGTTCGAGGCTATGCAATGCCAGTACTTGGCGCAGTCCGTTCAATCCGTTCACGTGGTTATACAAGGATGGAGGGCGAATGTGGAGTTTTTGAGCCAGCGTGGTGAGCGTGACATCCCCCATCCCTTGTTCATTGGCAATGTCCTCGGCAGCCCGCAGGATATCTTGCAACTTTACTCCGTTTCTAGGCGACATCATCCTGTCTCCTTTCATCGAATTTCTATGTAGTCCGGTTCCTTATACCTATACAGAATTGATCCAGATTCTATTTTAGCTAATCCTGTTAGTTTATACAAAGAAGATGCCGTTTACAACAGCCAACCTGCTTTGAACCTTTATAGAAGAGCATAGCAGTCATTACTGATATAATAAAAAAATAAGATCACAGAACGGATCTAATCCCTTTTATCGATCCCCTACAAAGGAGCTAGCTATATCTATGGAATCCAAGCCACTTCCAGCTATTGAATTCAATCACATTCTCAAATATTTCACCGGGTCTGGACAGCAACGTGCGGTTCTGAACGGGATCACGGCAAAAGTTTCCCCCGGCAAAATCACCACGTTGGTCGGTCCATCGGGGTCGGGTAAAAGCACGTTGTTTTCACTGTGCAACCTCCTAATGACACCGGATGAAGGGGACATCCGTGTCCTCGGCAAACCGATATCGGAGTGGGAGATCCCTGAACTGAGACGGAAAGTAGCATTGGTTTTTCAGGATGCCCCCATGCTTCAGGGAACTGTCCTGTACAATCTCCAAACCGTAGAACGGCTGCACGGTACAGTGCTCGATAATCCTGCCGGCCTGTTGGAACGCGTAGGACTCACCCGCGATCTGTTGGAACAAAAGGCACAGGAACTGTCCGGTGGACAAAGACAGCGCTTGGCCTTGGCGCGGACGCTCGCGAACCGCCCGGATATTTTACTGCTGGATGAGATTACTTCTGCACTGGACCCTGCCTCAGTCAAAGAGGTTGAGGAACTGCTGCTGCAAATGAACAAAGAAGAGGGAACAACGATGATCTGGATTACGCATCATATGGAACAAGCCCGCAGGGTAGGCCACGAGACATGGCTGATGATCGACGGAAGACTGGTAGAACAAGCGGATACGGAGACATTTTTTAATACTCCACAGCATAGTGAGACCCGCAGGTTTGTAGCAGGAGAATGGGTATGACGATTGTTGCCTTGATTCTCTCTCTCGGTTTTGTATTTATCGCCATCGTCATGTCCAAATCCTTCAAACTCGGTCTGGACCGAGACATTATCATCGCTACGATCAGAGCATCGGTTCAACTGCTGGCGATTGGATATGTATTGCATTTGATTTTTGGGATGCAAAGCTACGGATTTATCGTATTATTCATTCTGCTCATGATTACCGTAGCCTCACAAAATGTTGCGCGCAAAGGACGATTTATCCCCGGTCTCATGTGGAAGTCATTCCTGACGCTGCTGTGTGTGGAAATCGTTACGCAGGCGTTCCTGATTGGCCTGCATATTATTCCGGCGACAGCCCGATATATGATTCCGATTAGCGGCATGATCATTGGCAGCTCCATGATTTTGTCCAGCCTGCTGGTGTCCCGGCTCAAGTCGGAAGTCCTGCTGCGCAAGCCTGAAATCATGCTCATTCTGGCGTTAGGCGGCACGCCTAGACAAGCCATCTTCCCTATACTCAAGGATTGCATACGTTCCAGTATGATTCCAACCATTGAGGGGCAGAAAACGCTGGGGCTTGTCCAGCTTCCCGGCATGATGACCGGACAAATCATCGCAGGTGCCAATCCGATTGCCGCCGTGCGTTTGCAATTGCTAATCGTATTCACTACCATGACCTCTGCTATTTTGACCAGCGTGCTGCTCAGCCTGTTCATTTATCCGGCATTATTTACCCGCCAGCAACAATTGAACACAGAAGCATGGGAACGCTGATCGAGGCGAATATATCCAGTTATTTACAGATTCTATAAAAAAGTAGACATGTTTAATTCCTGACATGAAGGTTAATAGATACACGAACACGCTTTACTAAAATTCGATGAGGAGTGATTGAACATGGCTAACAACAACCAAAATGGCAAACTGAGTCGCGAAGAGGCAGGGCGTTTAGGTGGAGAAGCTACTGCTAAAAATCACGACAAAGAATTTTATCAGGAGATTGGCGAAAAAGGTGGCGAAGCCACTTCCAAAAACCATGACAAGGAATTCTATCAGGAAATCGGACGCAAGGGCGGTGAAGCCCGTGGCAATTCAGACCAGAGTGATAGCGACGGGAAAATGAGTAGGGAAGAAGCAGGCCGCAAAGGCGGCGAAGCCCGCGCACGTCAGCGTAGGGATAACTGATAATAGGGAATATGTGGTCGGTGCAATTGCAATGTAGAGGCACAGACTGCGTATAAACACGAAGTATAGTGGACGTTTATGTTATAAAAGCCTATCTGCCGTTGTTTTGGCAGATAGGCTTTTTGTGTGAAAGTTACTTTCGTCAACCGATTATACGCCTTACAATATACATAAACAGGTTAAATAACCAATCATACATATTTTATTACAAATGAAAGAATAGATTATCGGAGGTTTGCGCGAATGTTGATTACAAAGAATAAAACGGCTGCAACTATTCTAAGAATTATATTTTTTTCACTGATTTTCAGCTGGATTTATTATTATTCAGGTTATCACTCAGCAGAAACCGCTAAATTAGTTAAAACTACAGATGATTACTTGGTCATACAGAGAGATGCTTCTAACGGAGGTGAATATAAAGAATTATATATTTCCTCAAAGTCTGTGATCCCTCCTCTGGTTATAGGCAAACAATATTATTTCGTATCTGATCAAAGGTACCTTCAACGCCCATATATCCGTTATGTAGAGGAGTAAAATAGAACAAGACAACAAGGACTAACATAGCCCTTGACTAAAGCTTCATGAATACAAAAGAGTGCATGCAACTCAAGTCAAATATTCCTGTATTCCGGCTGTTAAGATGGAGTCGAAAGGAGGGAACCCTCGTGTACGAATGGAACGAAATGGTCCAGCTCATGATCGATTGGATTGATAATAATCTTACTTCAGCACCTTCGTTGTTGAGAATGTCCAATCAGTTAGGCTACTCCCCTTACTACTGTACAAAACAGTTTCATTCTCTTACAGGAATGACGTTAAGGGATTATGTGTGGATGCGCCGGATTAGCCGTGCTGCACTGGAACTCCGGGATAGCAATGTCCGCATCCTCGATGTTGCAGTAAAGTATGGGTTTTCTTCACAGGAGGCTTTTACACGGGCATTTGTAAAAGCGTTTGAGGTAACTCCGGCTGTATACCAGAAGGAGCCCCGACCTATCCCGTTGGCCATTCGCGTTGAGGTGTTCTCTCCTTATCATTACCATTTGAAGGAGCGGGATAAGATGGTTAAGGATCATTTGCAAGAAGCTGAAGTCAAAATCGAGCGTATACCAGCACACAAATTTATTGGAATTTGGGATACTTCTTCACGAAACTACGGCGATTTCTGGAGAAACGGTCACAATTGTGATGAAATTTGCGGAACATTGGAAAGCATGTCTCATCTCAAGCTTCCCGAACAATTGGGCCAAACTGCGGGCTGGTTTTATCAGGATGGTCAGAAGGGCTATCTCTATGGAATACCGGTTGTCGCTGACTATGCCGGAGAGATTCCCGCAGGAATGAAGTGCCGGGACATCCCCGAATCAGATTACCTGGTGTTTTTTCACCCGCCCTTTAATTATTTAAAAAACAATGGAGACGTTATGAGAATGGTGGAGGAGAAGGCTTGGAACTTTGACCCTAGCAGCCTGGGGTATGAATGGGATGAGGAAACGAAGCAGGATTATCAGCGGCATTTCCCAGAAGGATATGGCTACGCAGTGTTACGTCCAGTGAAAAAAGTGTAGAGAAAAAGAATCCGAAGAAGCCGCTACGATCAGGGTGCTGTTCATCGTCTTGCTAAAGTCTGTTGAAAAATAATAACAGTCTATTACTAACGGGTCCCATTTTGAAGTGCAATACACATCGAATTGACATTGTGGACACAATACAATGTAAATATAGAATAAACCGATCACTGAATCATACAGTTATCGGTTTATTCTTGATCAGCATTTTTATTTTGCAAGTAACTATCAATGATTTTAACCCAATCCGGTAACAACGCCACATGGTGTTTTATCGTTTCACTATCGGATTCCAATACAATCACGCCATCTGAGCTGCTGTTGTCAATGACAATTAAATGATCGATAAGTTTAAGATGTAAGAGAAGATTGTCCAGTGAGGTCTGATGCCGTCTTATAATATCAGCGGTATCAATGTGGTGACCCCCATTTCGAACTCGTGCAGCAACTCGCTCGATATTAAGACGATAATCACCAAGGCCCACATAAAACATAATAACTTCAAAGCCCTTTTCTTTTGCCACTCGCATTTGTCGAATCACATTGCCACCAGCAAGTGTCGTCTCTACGGTAAAATCTCGTTTATTTCTTATACAATCCCGCGCTAGCTTAATCGCTTCCTTTCCTGCCGATACTTTGTGTCGATCAGGGTTTTCACGATCAATCCCTCGCGCTAACGCATCTGGATCGATATTAACACTTACACCAAGTTTATCAACGATTAGATTACGAATTGTACTCTTACCACTTCCGTTGTTTCCTGCGAATACAAACATAGTAGCAAACGGCTCACTCATGATAAAATATCCTGTTCTTTAATTCGTTCGACTTGACCATTACTGTACTCTTTAACAAATTGACCATCCGGCGTTTTGTAGACAATATATGTGCCATTTGCTTTAGCGTCCAGTTTTGCTCTATCTCCAGTTAGTTTGATTAGCTTGCCTAGGTCGTGTGTACGATTCATTCAGTCATCACCATCCCATACAATTCATATATCGAGAGTATATCACAAATCGAAAAGTCTGAAAGAATCCAGCGTCACTCAAAACCACACGAATACCGTACGTCTAAAAATCGTGACAAGTAAATAGGATCGAAATATCGTTCTTTTTAATACATTTTAATAAATAAATTTGGAATAAATGCTACTTCCAGCTTTTTAATTCGTCTATAACAACAAATACACTTGCGGAGGTATAGGCAATGAAATCTTTTCGTTTTTGGCTGGTCCTAATCTCATGTCTAGTTATTACTGTAAATATTACGGGGTACGACGACTACAATATACTATTAGCTATTATTAGCCCGTTGGTTTGGGTGTATGAATCATTTCGATTTGTGCGAGAGGCAGACATCCCCATAACTATTGTTTGCTTCACTACACTAGTTTTCTGGTATCTCATTGGATACGCTTTGGACCGTATGATTAGAAAATTGAAAAATTAAAATCACTTGAAATTATCTTCCAAAATATTATCTACCTTCTCAGGCTCGTACTCGACCGTTCTGTAGTCAGGAGATGAAGGAATCATATTGATCACAACATTTCTCATTTGTAGCTTGTACTTTCCTTCCTCAAAAGCAAGAACATGCTTAATGGAAGGTAACTCCATATCCTCATACTTCGTTATCGACGAAACAACAATCTTGGAAGGGTTAGAATCATCCACAGACACGATACGATAATCAATCGGTGTTCCCTGAGCTTTTAGAAAGTTAAGCCGTGCCTGTTCTGTTTTAAAGCGATAATCATCAGACAGTGAAAGCATCTTATCGTAATCGCGACTCATAGAAGCGTTCATATATTCTGAAAATGTCGAGACAGCAGCCTCTTTGGGCTTATCAGGAAGCTTATAAGGTTCCTTATCCCCTCCAAAACCTGTAGCAATTACAGTCAAAATCCTCCGAGGACAACCAAGCAAGCCAACTTATTACGCGATACAAGCCTCAATAAACAAAACCCCCTTTGTTGTAAATTTTACCACCTATTTTCAACGTATCTCAACTTAAAAAGCCACTGTAAAACGCAGTATAACTTTTTGTAAAACCCCATCATTTAAATCCAAAGCCATTCTTTTAATATAATTTTATTTTAACGTCAATACTCACTGAACACCTTTGTTACCTTATGTAATGTCGCCTTCCCATCCTGTAAACTAAGTTCCATCAAGCGATAACCGCTGGATCATAGAGAGGATGAGATATTTATGAGTTTGGATAATAGAGTTTTTGCGATACAAGCTGGTCTGGACGGACGTGTAAATGCGGTTATAGATCAAACCCTTGCCGAGAAGCGCCTGGTCGGCGCAGTCGTCATGATATATATGGATGGTTCACCCGTGTATGTCCGAGCGGCGGGGCTGGCTGATCGAGAAGAACAACGTCCTATGCATGAGGATGCTTTATTTCGGCTTTCTTCTGTATCCAAACCGATTGTATCTACTGCGGCTTTGGTTTTGGTAGCCCAAGGATTGATTAAGCTCGATGAATCTATTGAACGCTGGTTGCCCGATTTTCGCCCCCGATTAATCAGTGGTGAGCAGCCCTCCATTACAGTACGCCAATTGCTGACACATACTGCCGGGTTGACCTATGGCTTTTTAGAGGAAGAAGGCGGCGGTTCCTATCATCGTGCAGGCGTATCAGATGGCATGGATTTCTCAAATCTTACGCTGGAAGAGAACTTGCAACGTTTGGCTTCTGTGCCTCTGTTATATACACCGGGTAAAGCATGGGGATATTCGATTGCTACTGATGTGCTCGGCGCTATCATTAGCCGTGTATGTGGCACAACCCTTGATGCAGCTGTTAAAAAGCTCGTTACAGAACCTCTCGATATGCACGACACCAGTTTCGCGGTCGCGGATGCTGGACGGCTTGCGGCTCCTTATGTCAACGATATATCAGAACCCCGGCGGATGCGCGAGCTTGAGGTTGCGCAGGTTTTTGAAGGCACTGCAGGACTTCGTTTTCAGCCTGCACGAGCCTTTGATCCCACGGCTTTCCACTCTGGTGGCTCGGGTATGATTGGCAGCGCAAAAGATTTCATGCGGCTGCTGGAAACACTGCGAAACGGCGGCAATCCGTTACTTTCAGAGGAATGGGTCCGTGAAATGGGCACCATCCAGACCGGGAACCTTCCCTTGGCAGGCTGGCCGGGGCGGGGCTTTGGACTAGGATTCACCGTACTCCAAAATCCCGACGAAAGTGGAACAGCAGAATCACCCGGAACGTGGCGACTCGGAGGAGCTTACGGCCATTCGTGGTTCGTTGATCCCACACTAAGACTTAGTGTGGTCGCCTTTACCAATACAGCATTCGAAGGGATGTCAGGTCCGTTTACAACCGAGCTTTGCCAAGCCATTTACGGTAGCTCAAATAGGGTCTAATAAAGTGGGGGTTACATGTTTATGGTCTACAGGCGAGGACAGGACAATTAACGTGGTAGAGTGCCCGTGCTTTCCACACTCATCCCCGAACTGCTCCAGCTTGAGCATAGACTCAACCATGACTTTCAGTAAGTAATTTTGCTCGCCGCTGATTCTATGGCACTCAATGACTTCAGGTGCAGATTGGCAAAACTCAACAAATGAATTGCATTGATTCGTATGCACGAGCACGTGAGCCATGATCGGCTTTCCAACTTTCTCATGTGAAACTATGGCACGATACCCGGCGATAATACCTTTATCCTCCATGCGCCGCACTCTTTCCGTTACGGCAGGCTGGGAAAGCCCAACCTCCTTACCCAGCTCGGTCATGGAGATACGCGCCTGGTTTTGTAGACACAACAAAATTTTATGATCCACTTGATCCATCAAATCCATCTCCTTAAGTCCAAGGTAATATTACAAAAACACAATTATTATTATGTATTATTTCGAATATTGCCTTATTATTTTATGATTTAATGAAATATTATCATGCAAAATCAAGGACGTAAAGCAGGAAGAAGTGGAGAAGGAATGAAACTAATGAAATATAGTAAGCCCCTGCTTTTCATTGCGCTTGGCCTATTTGGCGTATACACGATCGAGTTCGGTGTCGTTGGCATTTTGCCGGTCATCATTGAACGTTTTCATATTACGGCAGCCCAGGCCGGGTTTCTTGTCAGTTCATTTGCATTGATCATCGCGCTGTTCGGTCCCTTCATGGTGCTATGGATGTCCAGGTTTAACCGCAAGCGAATCATGACAATGTCGTTGTTTGTTTTTGCCGTAACAAGCTTGCTGTCAGCCTATACATCCAACTTTTATCTACTAGTGATTTTACGTATCATTCCGGCTCTGTTTCACCCAGTGTATTTCTCGCTTGCCTTTGTCGCCGCCACTGCGTTGTATCCCCCGGAAAAAGCAACGCAAGCTTCCGCCAAAGCCTTTCTCGGCACGAGCATGGGAATGGTACTCGGTATTCCAATTACGGCTTATATCGCCAATCAATTTTCATATGAGGCCTCCTTCTGGTTTACTGCGGTAGCGAATGGGATTGCAGGGATCGGTATTTTATTTATGCTGCCGGATACACCACAAGCCGAAATGTTCTCCTATCGGAAGCAGCTTGGCATTTTGCGTAAGGTATCGCTGTGGCTCAATATCGGGGCGGCTACTTTTATTTTTGCAGCCATGTTCTCGGTGTATAGCTATTCTGCCGAATATTTGGGGCAAAATACAGGGATGAGCAGCAATGTTATCAGCTTTCTGCTTATTATTTTCGGCATCGGCGGAATGCTCGGCAATCTGTTGGCTGGCAAGCTCATGGGCTTGCATAAGGTACGCACCGCTCTTTTTCATCCAGTAGCCTTGGGGGGCACCTATTTGCTGTTGTACGGGATCAGTTCCTCATTTATCCCTACGCTCTTCATCATTATCGTGTGGGGGGCCGTTCATACCAGCGGACTGATTGTCGCCCAGATTTGGGTGATTGATGAGGCCAAAGAAGCTCCCGCGTTTGCCAACAGTCTTTATATCTCGTTTATTAACCTAGGGGTCTCAATGGGCTCGCTGGCAGGGGGGTGGTTTATTGCCAGGGCGGGGATCCATGGGACGCTGTGGAGCGGTTTGCTGTTCGCCATGCTGGCGATGGTATGCATCGGGTCTAAAGTGATTTACCCACGTATTTTGCGAAAATATAAAGGGTTAGATATGCAAAGCTAAAGAGTTGCAAGAGGGCCAAGCCTGTTATCATAAAAAAACCGGTTCAACACTTTGTATGGTGTTGAACCGGTTTTTGTTTAAAAATTGATTCCTGCCTGTCGGATTAGATCAGCGTATAACCGCCATCTGGGAACAGCACGCTTCCGGTGGTAAACTTGTTTGTCATCAGATACAACACAGTATGTGCGATTTCCTCATTATACCCCACTCGACGGAGCAAGGTTACTTCCTTGTATTCCTCAAAAGCCTGCGCCCGCTGCTCACCCTCAGGGCCGTCTCTCCAAATCGTGCCGGGGGATACGACATTAACCCGTACGGGGGCCAATTCTACTGCCAACGCCTTGCCCAAACTTTCGATCGCGCCGTTAGCCGCTCCATATGTAGCACCAAATCCCATCGGTCGTTGACTGAAGGCCCCGGACATGAGGACGATCGAGCCGTCCTTGGAGATATGTGGTACCGCATGCTTGGCAGCAAAATATTGCGGCCAGAATTTCCCTTCGAACGGGGTTCTTGCCTTTTCCGTGTCTATCGTGATCGGACCACGCGTGTAGCTGGCACCCGGTGTAAACAGATGGTCGAATGCTCCGACTTTTTCAAAAAACGCCTGAACCTCTTCCTCTATCTGATTATTCAGTTGGAAGGTTTCCACCGATTCGGCAGGGATGACCTTCTTCGCCTGCTCCAGCTTTTCTGCGGAACGCCCAGCGATCACAATGCTTGCCCCTTGCTTTGCTGCTTCTATGGCTGTTGCCAGCCCTATACCTGCACTGCCGCCAATCACGACGACACGTTGATTATGTAAATTCATATTATTCTCAGCTCCTTTATGAGGATTATATCATAACTATTTTAAAGGCATACTTATTTTTATTCGAATGGGCTTTCCTGCACCGTGCTTTTGCGATAGGATGTCGGCGATTGGCCCGACCAGCGCTTGAACTGTCTGCTAAAATGCGCAATATCCCCATAGCCGAGCATATCGGCAATTTGTTGCACCGACCATTGCGGATCAGCCAACAGCAACTTGGCCTCATGCAGCACAAGCCCGGATAGATATACACGGGGAGATACGCCAAAAACGCTACGGAATACACGATTACAATGGGACACACTAATACCTAGCTCGGATGAAATCCCCTCGATCCCATCCTGCTTTTCCACCGAGCCGGCCTGTCCATAAGGCTGATTCACTCTGCCCTGAAGACGACTGGCAATCTGATGGGCAAGCTCTGCCTGCACATATCCACGCCCCGGCAGATGGGCCGCTTCACTGGATACAGCCTCCCACAACGTTGCGAACAGCTCAAACACAGCAGATTGAATCCGCATTCGCTTTGCCACCGAATCACTACCTACTCCTATGTCTTCTGGCGTTGAAAGATCGAGCAACTTGCCCAGCGCTGGTCCCATCTGCCCTGCCACTGTTCCTTCAGCTGGAAACAGCACCTGCTCCAGACGACTCAGGAGCGAGAGAAACAGCTTATCATCAATGTCGAAATGCATACAAAAATACGTAAATCCCTCTCCGTTACTATGACTGGAGTGGACAATCCCCGGTCGCAGCAGCACCAGATCACCCTGTCGCTGGGTATAGCTGCGACCATCTACAACCATGATCTGTTCTCCCGCAAGCACGATGTTAATCTCATATTGAGGATGCTCGTGTAGCGGATAGCTCCACTCTCTTCCGACACTTCGTGTATGAATAGCAAACAAATTGACTGTGGTTCGCACATCGGGAAAAAAGAATTCCTCTCCGGCAACTGTAAGGTCTGGATGATGGGGGCGCTTCGGTAAACGTGATGTCGACATGTTTTCCCTCCTGGCTTACTTGCATGGATATACTCCAGTATATCGCTTTCAGCGCGATTTGGATAAATAGTTGAGCGATTTGACAATGGTTCCCCACCACATGACATGCTAGGCTCTAAGTGAAGTTAGTCAAAGTTAAACTTTATTATGAAAGGGGTTTCATTATATGTCTAAAAATATATTTTATAACACACAGCATGCACCTATCGGGTCTTTTTCCAGCTTTACGCTTGGGTTTAAGGGCAATCGCGGCGGACTTGGTTTGGAGCTGGGCAAGCCTGCCGATGAAAATGTATATATCGGGCTGCAATCCAGAGATGGCGGAGTATACGAGGCGCTTCCCTTTTTTACATCCACACAGGATGAAAGTGCCCGCTACGACGTGGAGAAAAAGGGTAAACGAACGGAACCGCAGCTTATGGCCTTTGCCGATTCAGACATTACTCGTGAGCTAAAAGCAGGAACGGATACATGGCAGGCTGGCGATTTGACGTTCCGGCTGTACTCTCCTGTTCGCCCGGTGCCCGAGCCGGGAACCACGGGTATGGATGAGCTGCGGGCAGCGTTGGTCCCGGCGGTATTCGCCGAGCTAACCGTCGATAATACACAGGGGACTGCAGCGCGAAGAGCTTTTTTCGGCTATCAGGGCAGTGATCCGTATAGCGGCATACGCATTATAGGAGAAGATCCGCGTAGGGACGCTAAGGATTCTACCCAATTAGAGGAGAGACTCACAGGCATCGGCCAAGGACGCAGCACAGCCATTGTGACCAACAGCAGTGAAGCGGTACCTGCCAGCGGATTTGCAATGGAGAAGCTGCTTGGGGAGACCATGTCCGAGAATTTATCCTTTGGCCTGGGCGCGACGGGTGCGCTTCTGATGGACGTTCCCGCAGGTGAGAAGCGCACATATGCTTTCGCCATATGCTTCTATCGCGGCGGCATTGTGACAACAGGCATTGAAGCGTCGTATTACTATACCCAGCTGTTCAAGGATATTGAAGACGTGGGAAGCTATGCGTTGAAGCATTTTTCAAACCTGACCGCAGCCTGTGTTCAGGCTAATCGCTGGATGGAGTCGGCCGACTTGAGCCCGGACCAGGAATTTATGCTCGCTCAGGCGATCCACAGCTACTATGGCAGCACCCAACTGCTTAGTCACCAAGCGGATGGAGAACCGATCTGGGTTGTGAACGAAGGCGAGTATCGGATGATGAATACACTCGATTTGACGGCAGATCAGCTCTACTATGAATTGATTTTAAATCCATGGACGGTACGCAACGAGCTAGAGTGGTTTGTCCAAAGGTACAGCTATCGTGATGAGGTACGTTTTCCGGGAGAGGAACAGACCTATACCGGTGGTATCACGTTTACGCATGATATGGGCGTGGCAAACGTGTTCTCCCGGCAGGGGTACTCCTGTTATGAGCTGGCTGGGATTGACGACTGCTTCTCTTACATGAGCCATGAGGAACTGGTGAACTGGCTTTGCTGCGCCACGGTATATATCGAGCAGACACAGGATCAGTCATTTACAACACGTATGCTGCCTGTCTTGTGTGACTGTTTCGAAAGCATGCTGCGGCGGGATCACCCCGACCCGGCACAACGAAACGGCTTGATGGGCTTGGACAGCTCTAGAACCCGGGGAGGCGCGGAAATTACGACCTACGACAGTCTGGACGTATCTCTGGGTCAGTCCCGCAACAACATTTATCTAGGCAGCAAATGCTGGGCGGTATATGTTGCACTGGAAAAGATATTTGCCTCAAAAGGGCTTAACTCCCTCTCACAGGAGGCTGGCTTACAGGCGGACAAATGCGCAGCAGCGATTACAGCACATATGACAGACAAGGGCTATATTCCTGCAGTTATTAAGGAGGGCAATGACTCGCAGATTATTCCTGCCATTGAGGGGCTGATCTTCCCTTACTTTACAGGGTGTGAGGCTGCGCTTAAGCCTGATGGACGGTTCGGTGGATATATCCAAGCACTGCGGCGTCATTTGGAAACTGTACTGGTACCGGGAGTTTGTCTATTTGAAGACGGAGGCTGGAAGCTGTCCTCGACCAGTAACAACTCCTGGCTGAGCAAAATCTATCTGTCACAGTTTATTGCCCGCGAGTTGCTGGAGCTGCCTTGGGAAGAAGCTGGGCAGGCCGCAGACGCTGCCCATGCCTCATGGCTCCTTCACCCTGATGAATCCTATTGGTGCTGGAGCGATCAGATACTCTCCGGTATTGCTCACGGCAGTAAATATTATCCGCGCGGAGTTACCGCTATTTTGTGGCTGTATGAAGGCAAGGGCAACCGTCTGACTCTCCCTCAGCATATGAGTCAGGATCAGGAACAGCATGTCTGAGGATCATCTTCACCTGCCCAAAAGGAGGTTCCAATATGAGCAAGCTGATGGATATGCCAAAAGAGAGCGGCTATGCGGCTTGGCTGCATTACAGCCGCAATAGTAAGGTAGAAAAGCTGCCCGCTTGGTGCAGGGTCATCGTGGTCCATGGGACAGATGAAGTGCTTCAATCGGCTGCGAGTGAGCTTCAGCACGGATTGACCTCCATGTTTGGACAGCAGCCGAAGATCAGCGCCGTTCCTGTGAATACGCCATTCATTGCGCTGGGTACGTTCCCAGAGCATCCTTTGGTCGCAGAACGATTCAGCGCAAAAGAACAGGCAGAAGTGAGCGCAGAAGGCTACCGAATTCGCGGGATAGAGATGCCAGATCCGGCATATTCAGCTTCGCACGGTAACGATGATATCAAGGGACAGTACGTTACAATCGCGGGGCAGACCTCCAAAGGCGTATTGTACGGAGTCTTTCATCTGCTGCGCTACCTGCAGGGAGGACTAGACGGGAAGTTGAAGCCCACCACCGAATCAGTGCACGTCCCCATTCTAGACCAATTATCCAACCCTGCTAATCCCATCCGCATGATCAATCACTGGGATAACATGGATGGTAGTATTGAACGCGGGTATGCGGGTGGCTCTATTTTCTACGATAATAATGCCTTTACTACAAATATGGAGCGCCTGCGAGACTATGCCCGTCTACTCGCTTCTGTAGGCATTCAAGCACTATCCATTAACAACGTGAATGTCCATCAGGTAGAGACCGAGCTGATTACAGATAAATTCCTACCGGATGTGGCTAAAGTAGCTGCGGTATTTCGCGCCTATGGTATACAGATCTACTTGAGCATTAACTATGCCAGTCCTATTCAGCTCGGTGGGTTAACCACCGCCGATCCCTTGGAACCAGCTGTAGCTGAATGGTGGCAGACCAAAGCCCAGGAAGTTTACGCCGTCGTTCCTGATCTGGGTGGTTTTGTGGTCAAAGCCGATTCCGAAAATCGGCCCGGACCGTTCAGCTACGGGCGCCATCACGCCGATGGAGCCAATATGCTGGCAGATGCGTTGCAGCCCTATGGCGGACGTGTGATTTGGCGCTGCTTTGTCTACAACTGCAAGCAGGACTGGCGCGATCGCAAGACGGATCGGGCCCGCGCAGCCTTTGACCATTTTAAACCGCTGGATGGGCTGTTTCGGGAAAATGTCATTTTACAGATCAAAAATGGTCCCATGGATTTTCAAGTGCGGGAGCCTGTCTCCCCCCTGTTCGGTGCGCTGGAATCCACTCAGGTACTGCTTGAATTTCAAATTGCGCAAGAGTACACCGGGCAACAGAAACATCTATGTTACCTTGTTCCCCAATGGAAGGAAGTATTGGATTTTGACACCTACGCCCAAGGTAAAGGCTCCACCATCAAGCGTATCGTGAGTGGCGCTCTGCGTTCTCCCAAGCATACCAACTATGGCATAGTCGCTGTATCCAATATTGGTGCAGACACCAATTGGACCGGACATTTGCTCGCTCAGTCCAATCTTTATGGCTATGGTCGGCTGGCATGGGACCCGGAGCTGTCCGCAGACGAAATCGCTGATGAGTGGGTTCGGCTGACGTTTGGCAGACAAGGGAATAGCGACGGCGGCACAGATTTAATTTCTACCCTTAAGCAGATGCTGCTCGATTCATGGAATGTCTACGAATCCTACACCGCCCCTCTCGGGGTCGGCTGGATGGTCAGTCCCGATCACCACTATGGGCCGGATGTAGACGGGTACGAATATTCCATGTGGGGCACCTACCATTTTGCTGATTGCTGGGGGATCGGGGTAGATCGCACGACCGCAACCGGAACGGGCTATGCAGGACAATATTTTTCTCCCAATACTGATATCTACGAATCTACGGACACCTGCCCGGATGAGCTGCTCTTATTCTTTCACCATGTTCCTTATACACACTTGCTCCACTCCGGCCAAACCGTCATACAGCACATTTATGATACCCATTTTGAAGGTGCAGAACGTGCGGCCCATCTCCGAGACACATGGGTTAGTCTACGAGGGCAACTGAATGCTGCCATGTATGAACAGGTGTTGGAGCGGCTGGAGCATCAGGCAGAGCATGCCAAAGAATGGCGGGATCGGATCAATACGTATTTCTACCGTAAAAGCGGCATTGCCGACCAGAAGGATCGTCCTATTTATTAAGTAAGCAACTATTAAACAAGCTGCCTCGGCAATACTTTCATACAGACTGGAACAAGGCTTTTATACGCTTAGGTTCACTTTCTCCTATACTGGCATTGGCTCGCACATCACTAAAAGGCATGCGTCTTACTCAGACCTATGCCTTATTTTTTTGTCTGGAAACTTTTAAGCACACGGTTGCTTACGTAAAATGTCATATTTGTCCACCCTGAGTGTGCAATAAATTCTTCTTTTTATGCAACCGCTTGCTTTATACTATTTTTGTAGACGTTTACAAAATGTTGTCGAATTAGACTATGCTTTGGGGAGGATGATCGGTTTGACCTTGTATCGAAGTCTATGGAAAAAAGGGTGCCTGATGCTATTAAGCATTGTGCTATCTCTGACCGCCTTTATTGGCTCACCCTCCAATACGGCAAGCGCAGCGGTTGCTGATGATTTTCAGGCTTCTGTCATGGGGCCGCTGGCGAAAATCAGTGACTGGGGTGCATTCAAAAAGCAACTGCAAACGCTGAAAAGTAACGGTGTGTATGCCATTACCACCGACGTCTGGTGGGGCCATGTGGAGAGCGCAGGAGATAACCAGTTCGATTGGAGCTACTACAAGACCTATGCAGATGCCGTAAAAGAAGTGGGATTGAAGTGGGTTCCTATTATCTCTACGCATAAGTGTGGGGGAAATGTGGGGGATGATTGCAACATCCCGCTACCAAACTGGCTGTCTAGCAAGGGCAGTGCAGATGAAATGCAGTTCAAGGACGAAAGCGGTTTTGCCAATAACGAAGCCCTCTCTCCATTATGGAGCGGGACTGGTAAACAATATGACGAGCTGTATGCCTCATTTGCTCAAACCTTTGCTAGCTACAAAAGCATCATTCCCAAAATTTATTTAAGCGGTGGGCCCTCTGGAGAATTGCGATATCCTTCATACTATCCGGCAGCGGGATGGAGTTATCCTGCACGGGGCAAATTCCAAGCATACACTGAAACAGCCAAAAATGCGTTCCGCACGGCCATGAATGAAAAGTATGGATCAATGGACAAGATTAATGCAGCCTGGGGTACCAAGCTGAGCAGCCTTGGCCAAATCAATCCGCCGACTGACGGGGACGGATTTTACACGAACGGCGGGTATACTTCCACGTATGGGAAGGATTTTCTGTCGTGGTACCAAAGCGTGCTTGAGAAGCATCTGGGCGTCATCGGAGCTGCTGCACACAAAAACTTCGATTCCGTGTTCGGTGTCCGTATCGGAGCCAAGATTTCCGGTCTGCACTGGCAGATGAACAATCCTGCCATGCCTCACAGCACAGAGCAAGCAGGTGGATATTATGATTACAACCGTCTCATCGAGAAGTTCAAAGATGCGGATCTGGATTTGACCTTTACTGCTCTGGAGATGAACGACAGTGGTACAGCACCGAATTATTCCTTGCCGTCCACATTAGTAGATACTGTCTCCTCGATCGCTAATGCCAAGGGTGTTCGCCTAAATGGTGAGAATGCACTCCCGACTGGCGGTAGCGGCTTTCAAAAAATCGAAGAAAAAATCACAAAGTTCGGTTATCACGGCTTTACACTTTTACGCCTCAACAATCTCGTCAACAACGACGGCTCACCAACCGGTGAGATGAGTGGATTCAAACAGTATATTGTAAACAAGGCCAAGCCCGGCGATAACGGTGGCGGTACAGGCAACAAAGTAACTATATACTACAAAAAAGGCTTCAACTCACCTTACATTCACTACCGTCCGGCTGGGGGAAGCTGGACTGCTGCGCCTGGTGTGAAAATGCAGGATGCCGAGATTAGCGGCTATGCCAAAATTACCGTCGATATCGGGTCTGCCTCCCAATTGGAAGCTGCTTTTAATGACGGTAATAACAACTGGGACAGCAACAACACCAAAAACTACTCCTTCAGCACGGGCACTTCTACTTACACGCCCGGTAACAGCGGCAATGCGGGAACGATCACATCAGGCGCTCCATCGGGCACGGTTCCCGGGGATGGCGGCGGTACAACTAACAAGGTAACGGTATACTACAAAAAAGGCTTTAACTCGCCTTACATTCACTACCGCCCGGCTGGCGGAAACTGGACTGCCGTACCCGGTGTGAAAATGCAGGATGCCGAGATTAGCGGCTATGCTAAAATTACCGTCGATATCGGGTCTGCCTCCCAACTGGAAGCCGCTTTTAATGACGGCAATAACAGCTGGGACAGCAATAACACGAAGAACTACCTTTTCAGCGCAGGAACTTCTACCTACACGCCCGGCTCTAACGGAGCCGCAGGAACTATCCGAACGGGGGCACCTTCGGGGAGCATCCTCAGCGTAGGGACTTCCACCTACACAACCAACCTTAACGAAGTTGCAGGACCTATCCAAACAGTGGAACTTTCGGGTGCATCCTTAAACGTAGGCACTTCTACGTACGTACCCAACCCTAACGGAGTTGAAGTAACTATTCAAACGGGGGCGCCTTCGGGCGCCTTCACTCCTATAGATCTGGGTACCCTCTCCAAGCCCACTCCCCTCAACACAGACTGGAGCAAACAGAGCATTTATTTTATCATGACAGACCGATTTAGCAACGGAGATCCATCCAACGATAATTACGGTGGCTTCAATTCCAACAACAACGATCAGCGCAAGTGGCATGGTGGCGATTTTCAAGGGATTATTAACCAACTCGACTACATTAAAAATATGGGGTTTACCGCCATCTGGATTACTCCGGTAACGATGCAAAAGAGCGAATACGCTTACCACGGCTATCATACGTATGATTTTTATGCGGTAGACGGGCATCTTGGTACCATGGACAAGTTCAAAGAGCTGGTTGGTAAGGCACACGACAAAAATATCGCTGTGATGCTGGACGTAGTTCCCAATCACACTGGCGATTTTCAACCTGGGAACGGCATCGCCAAGGCTCCTTTTGACAAAGCGGACTGGTATCATCACAATGGCGACATCACAGGAGCAGACTACAACTCAAACAATCAGTGGAAAATCGAAAACGGTGACGTTGCCGGATTGGACGACCTGAATCAGGACAACCCAGATACAGCGAATGAACTCAAAAACTGGATCAAATGGCTGCTGAACGAGTCGGGGGTCGACGGACTGCGGGTGGACACTGTGAAGCATGTACCCAAAGGGTTTTTGAAGGATTTTGACCAGGCCGCCAATACCTTCACTCTCGGTGAAATTTACAGTGGCGATCCTGCTTATGTGGGTGATTACACCCGGTATCTCGATGCCGCACTGGATTTTCCGATGTATTATACAATCAAGGATGTGTTTGGACACGATCAATCTATGAGGAAAATCAAGGAACGCTACTCAGATGATCGTCACTATCGCGATGCCCAGACCAACGGCGTATTTATCGACAATCATGATGTAAAACGTTTCCTGAATGACGCCTCTGGCAAGCCGGGTGCTAACTATGACAAATGGCCTCAGCTCAAGGCCGCCTTGGGCTTTACTTTGACCTCACGCGGGATTCCTATCATCTATCAAGGCACCGAGCAAGGCTTTAGTGGCGGAGATGATCCTGCCAACCGGGAAAACGTTGTGTTTAACGCCAATCATGATCTGTATCAGTACATCGCTAAGCTGAACCGTGTGCGCAACAGCCACCCTGCCCTGCAAAACGGGAGCCAAAAGGAAAAGTGGGTAGACGACTCCTTTTACAGCTTCCAGCGCTCTAAAAATGGCGACGAGGCCATCGTACTTATCAACAACTCCTGGAGCAGTCAAACCCGCACGATTGGCAACTTCGACAATCTGTCCAACGGCACTCGCCTGACCAACCAATTAAGCAACGACTCCATTCAGATCAACAACGGTTCGATCACCGTGACCCTCGCTCCAAAGGAAGTTAAAGTTTTCACCAAATGAGTTACATCGATTATTCAATTGTGCTAAAATAAATGATAGAAGGATATACTAAAAAAGAGCAAGGATGCTGGTAACATCCCTACTCTTGGCAATAGCCGCTTTGAAGAGCGGTCGGCTGAACAGGGCTAGCTCTATTAGAAATAGACCGTTTTCCCTTGTCCAGGGCGGTCTATTTCTTTTTGTTTTGGTTCAACGCAATAACAATCGTAACGATTAATCCGATCAACGCTACTAATAGCGTGCCGAACATCATCATTAATGTCAGAGCATCTTTAACCTCCACAGGCATCACCTCCCTTCCGGGAGACTTAGCCGACCGCCCACCTAAGCCATTCTGTTGTTACTGGAATTATAGCACGTAAATCCGTCCTTTAGCGACAACATTTTACAGCTTCATTCAACCAACCTTATGCGGACTACCATCCTTGTTTTTCTGCTTGCACATTCTACTTTTTCTCTATATGAGTATAACTTCTCAACGCCAAAAAAAGACCCAGCACAAAAATGAAGCAAATACTGATGACCCCTCCAGGAACATACGTGAATGTTCTGCCCATTTGTCCATGGGGAGAAAACAATAACGGCACTGTCCATGGATAAAAGGTATTCCCCGGTGTATTAACCAAAACAAAATTTAAGCACATAACCGTACACATCCCAATAATGGCGGGTACAAATTTTTTTCAACGAATAACGAAGAAACTGATGATCGGGATGAGCATAGCGTGCATAAGAATCATTTTAGCAAATACCCCAAGCTGATACATAACGATTTCAAAGGTTAGCGGTCTGATTGTAATAAACGTACCCAATACTGTAGATAGCACAAATGCCATCAGTAGGCTAACAGCGATGTACATATAAATAACGAGTAGTTTGCTGAAGTAAATACGAGTCCGGCGAATCGGGTTTGTAAACAGTGCAATATGGGTCTTCTCCTGATACTCTCTTGCATAGATATAGCAGGTCAAAATATAGTAGCTCATATAACCGGTCAGAAAATTAATAAGAATAACAACACTCATAAAGTAGTCATTCCAACCATCACGATCTATGGAATACTTGGAACTACCCGCGTAACTATAAAATTCTAAAACAATGGTTAATACTAAAATCATTACACTCAACCAAAGAATTTTAGTTCCTTTCAGCTTCAAGCACTCTGCTTTAAACAGGTCAAGCATAGTAACCCTCCTCTCAAAAACTCTCCATTTAGTCTTTTCTTTGATATGTCCATATGGATAAAAACAATCCAAGAAGAAAGGTCACGGATAAGCTGAACCATGCTATTGAAACATTGGTAGGTATAGTCGCATTTCTTTCATTAGGAGATAAGAGATAGGGCACAATCCAAGGGTACCATTCACTTTTGTATATAAAATTCAAAAATATTGCAGTACAAACTACGAGTACAACCACCATGATGCTCTTCCAGCGTATAGCAAAAAAAGAGGCGATTGGGATTAACATCGCATGCATCACACACATTTTAGCAAACACTTGGATTTGGTATACCCAGATAGCCATCGTTAAAGGTCGCTCTGTAATGGACATGCCTAATAAGGCAGACAAAAACAGAACGAGAAATAAGGATACAATAATAAATCCATAAATAATGATCAATTTACTAAAATAAAATTTAACCCTGGTGACAGGCGTGGTAAACATAAATAGATGCGTGTTTTCCTGATACTCTCTTGCAAAAATATGACCGGTTAATATGTAGTAACTGATAAATCCGGCTGCAACATTGACGAAGAGAACTATGCCCTCGAAATAGTAGGTCCAACCCCGTTTATCAATTGAATATCTGTAAAAAATAGCGCTCGTCGCAAATTCCAACAGCACAACAGCCAGCAATATAATATAGCTCAACAAGAAGGCTTTAGAACTTTTAAGTTTAATGAGTTCTGCTCTAATCACGTCGCACATCCTCTCCCGAAATGAGAGTCAGAAAGTACTCCTCTAGTGTCTGCTTTGAGGTGTGTATCTCATAGACTGAAAACTGATGATCTATTAACTGTTTATTTAACGTGGCTGTATTTTCGATCGGACTATGAATTCTTAGTTCTTGTGGGGATATCACATTAGATTGAAGCTGCTGTCCCATGTGCTCTTGCAGAAACGTTTGTACTGCTTTTGCATCGTGTACTTTTATGTCTGTGTATTGTTCAAACTCTTCCTCCAACTGACTCAAACGATCTTCTGTTAACAGCTTTCCATTATGTATAATCCCGATGTGTGTAGCTAACTGCTGAATTTCGCTCAAGATATGACTGGAAATAAGAATGGTTTTCCCATTCTCCTCACACAACCGCTTTAATAGCTGACGAATTTCCTTAATTCCAGATGGGTCCAGTCCGTTCGTCGGCTCATCCAATATGAGCAACTCAGGGTCATGAACAAGCGCCCTCGCAATCCCTAATCTTTGCTTCATTCCTAGGGAAAAATCCTTAAACTTTTTTTTCCCGGTATGCTCTAATCCTACCGTGGTTAGGGTACGTTCTATCCTTCCGTTGTCCTGTACCCCCATGTACATACAGCAAATTCTTAGATTGTCGCGTGCGCTCAAATTTTCGTATAAACCAGGCGTTTCAATAATTGTACCTATTTTCGAGAAAATAGAAGGGTAGTTTTTCTCCAGCCGCTCGCCAAATAAAAAAACCTCCCCACTTGTAGGCTCAATTAGCCTCATTAGCATGCGGATAGTGGTTGTCTTACCAGCTCCATTTTCACCGAGGAAACCGTAGATACTGCCACGCTCCACATGTAAGGATATGTCGTCTACGGCTACAGCCCCCCCAAACTGTTTGCGGAGCTTTTTCGTTTCAATAATATAATCCATTTCTAAACCTCCTAATCACTAAATAATACAAGTATACAAAATATAACCACTACCACGTGTAAGATTGCTTACACTGTACCATCTGTCCATAAAACAAAACAGGCACCTGACGAAGCGTACACTTCGTTGCAGGTGCCTTGTTTATATATAAACAACGTGGGATTACTTAGGCCTCAGTAGCCACGTTGATATTGTTCAGGTATGGAAGGCTTCTCGCCGCGCAGCGTCACTGCTGCATGAATCGCCCAATATGGATCGCGCAGCAATCCACGTCCCACAGCGACCAGATCGGCATCCTCATTGCCGATAACAAACTGCGCCAAGGCTGGATCATCCAGTGCACCGACAGCGATCACCGGGATGTTCAGTGCTTCGCGGATTTGGCGTGCGAACGGCACTTGATAGCCCGGATAGTTGCCCGGCTTTCTGACGCCAGCAGGGCCTTCCCCGCCCGAGCTAACATGGATCACGTCTACGCCTGCCGCCTGATATGCACGGCTCAGCTCAATGGCATGATCCACATCGTACCCACCATCTACGTATTCCACCGCGCTGATGCGTAAGATTAACGGCATACCCGCAGGCATTTCCTTGCGTACAGCCTGAATAACCTCAACACCGAAACGGGATAGCTCCTGACCATACACGTCATCTCGCTTGTTCGTAACTGGCGAATGGAATTGGTGAATCAAGTAACCATGTGCCCCGTGAAGTTCAATCGTATCCACGCCCGCTTGAACTGCACGCCGGGTAGCGTCTGCAAATTTCTGCACCATGCCACGGACTTCCTCCGTCGTAAGCGCGCGTGGCTGTTTATAATTCGCATCCGGGTATGCAATGGCCGAAGGAGCAACTGGCTCAGCTGCATCCTCAGCTTTACGGCCCGCGTGAGCAATCTGGATGCCTACCTTGGACCCGTGCGCATGAATGCCATCAACCAGCTTCTTATAAGCTGGGACATGCTCGTCTGACCAAAGACCCAGATCATAATCTGTAATCCGTCCATCTGGTTCCACGTCTGTCATTTCTATAATAATCAGGCCCGTACCTCCAATAGCCCGACTCAGGTAATGAACATGATGCCAATCATTCGGAATCCCGTCCTTGGCTGTCACCGAGTATTGGCACATCGGGGGCATCACCACACGATTCTTTAATTCCAAATCTTTCAGTGTATACGGTGTAAACAACGAATTCGTCAAAACGTTCATCTCCTTTTTACCTTTACCACATCAATGAAAATGCGTTCCAAATTACACGGTCTATTATAAACATGATCGGCATAGTCCAAACGGAATAAAGAGATTCCCTCCAACGGGGGATCTCTCACATTTGCAACTTGCAGTCATTATGTATGTCGTATGTTGTAGATATATTGCACACAACCTATTATCCACAACTCAATAACTTTTTGCAAGTAAATATTTAAATATTATTAAATATTTTTTTGTCTACGCACTCTCGGCCTCCTAGCTATAACACAAAAAGACGCCCTTACGGACGCCTCTGCGGAACCAATCTTATTGTGCTGAACCTAATTGCACCCATGCCTTCTCGATCTCTGCAACCGCCTGATCCTTGTTCATGTTACCGCTGATATATGCTTGCATCAGCTCGCCAAATTTTTGGTGGAACGTATCCAGCGAGTAGTTAACAGACAGATCACCGGACTTCGACGTTTTCAAGATGCTTTCCATTTCCTTAGGCATTTCCAGATCAGGAAGCGGTGCATCCTTAATTGGAGGAATCACCTTCGCTACCTGGGAGAACCAGTTCTTGCCGTATTCCGAAGTGTACAGCCAGTTGAAAAATTCAATCGTTTCCTTCGATACTTCGGAATCCTTGTTGATACGCAGCGCCTGATCTGCACCGGTAATGATGACCGATTGATCAGCTTTGTCACTCACCGGATATCCCATGATGCCAATTTTAAGATCAGGATTAATTTTCTTGATTGCTTCCTCATCCCACGCACCTTTACCCGTCATAAACGCAGCTTTTCCGGATGCAAAATCACTTACTTCCGCATTGCTGTCCCGTTCCAGCGGCTTATCTGTGCCATGTTTCACCGTCAAATCAATGAAGTTAAAGAAGTTGTTGTACAGCACTGGGTAGTCCTTGATTTTTGCTTTGCCTGCGATAAAATCGCTAACGAGTTGCTTCGGTTCCACGCCTGCATCCTGCGCAGCAGCATCTACATAGTGTTGGAAGATATGCTTCCATACCCACCACTCTTTATATGCGTTGGCAAATGGAGTAATGCCCTTCGCCTCTAGCTTGGTGACCGCATCCTGCATTTCTGCAATCGTCTTTGGTGGGGAGGTTACCCCAGCCTTGGTAAGCAAATCCTTATTGTAAATCAGCGTAAACAGGTTCCCCTTTACCGGGAGTCCCAGCACTTTGCCGTCACTGGAGCTCATATTCGCTCGAACAGCATCCGTCATGGCTGCTGCCAGTGGCTCATTGGTCAGATCGGCGCTATAATCCGCATACGTGTCGATGTCGCCTCCAGCCGTCGTTTGGAATACATCCGGTGTACTACCTGAGGCTATTTTCGACTTCAGAATCGTGTTGTAGTCTGCCTGCATGATCTCCAGATTGATCTTCACGTTAGGTTTGACCTTCTTATACTCCTCAATATACGCGTTAAAAGCATCGGTATACTCTGGTGAAGCTGTGAACATGTTTATTGTAACCGTTTTCAAATCTTCTTTGCCGCCAGCACTTTCTTTCGACGCATCCGTGCCGCCGCTGCTTCCACATCCGCTCAACAAACCGACCGTCAAAAGCAAACTGCCGGATAACGCCATCATCTTCTTTAACATGGATACTCCCCCATTTGTTTGTGATCAACGTCCATGCGCTCATTCTAAAAAATATACTCCAATTTAAAAAGGCAGATTAGTGAAGCGTTAAGGGTAAAAAAGTAGTTTATTGCAGGCTTACGCGATACTCAGACGGTGACACCTGATAATAATTACGAAAAGCCTTACTGAAATAGTTCTTATCCTTGTAGCCGAGCATATCCGAAATTTCCTGTATTTTCAGGCTAGAATCACCCAGCAGCTCCCTCGCCTTGTCCATTCTAACCTTCTGTACATATTCGTGAATACCGTAACCAAACTGCTGCTTGAACAGCTTCATCAGATATTCCCGACTCAAAAAATAGGTTTCGGCAAAAAACGAAATTTTGATATCCTCAAAATAATAACGGTCGATGTGCCTTTTGATATCCGTTATGTCAAAGGGCTGGTTCCCCGCTTGAGCATATTGGACCCCAGCAATGTAAAGCTCCAGCATTCGATTCAATCTCTGACCGTAGTGGACAAAGCTCGTAAAATCAGTAGACAAATCGCTTTCCCCCACTTGCTCCAGTTCTTCCAAAGCTCCATCTTGATTCAACGCTGACGTAGACGCACCCAACTCAATCGCAGCTTCTCTCAGTAAAAAATGGAACTCCTTCATCATTCGATCCGCATCCTGTAAACGGAAAATAGGGCCTGATGCCAATTGTTTCAGCAGATCGCCCAGCAGTACCTTTGCCCGGTTCGCCTGACCTGTCTGAGCATCCTTTTGGATCGACAACAGTCGCTCCGTCCATGACATTTCCTCTAACGTACCCATTTGCCGTGGCACTGTATGAAGAATGGATTCCCCTTCCAGCTTTAACACATCCGTGCTGTGAATGAGCGTCTTGGCATCCATATAAGCAGACGCTAGCTCCAATACATCTATGCAGAGCTTACCCAATCCGGCAACTACCACCATGCTGAACAGCCCATGCAGGTTGGCCACCGCCTTCTGTGTCACTTGTGCCAATAGTAAGGCCATATGTTCTTCTTGTCCTGGGGCCAGGGTACAGATCGAAACGACCTCACGCTCCCGTCGCGGATGGGAGAAGCTAAAACAACTCAACCGTTCATCTGACGTCTGAGCTAACACATTGGTCACGGCAAAATCCATCAGATCGGCATCGCCATGAAAACGCGTCCTGCGAATCTCATCCCTGTTCAGCAGCCGCAGCACGATCACCCCAAAGCGATTCCCCTTCTGATCCGCTCCGATCAATGGGAGCAACGCCGTATTGGCCTGCCTTTTAAAGCTACCGTCCAAAATGGACAAATATAGCTTCTCTTTCAGCTTCGGCAGTGACATATTCAGCGTAATGTTCTGGCTAATGAACTTGTTTTTGCTTTGCTCTCGGCTTTCCAGAATGTCCACTGCTTTGCGCAGTGCCTGGTTCAGATCCTGACGATTGATAGGTTTGAGCAGATAGTCCACCACCCGGGATTGTATCGCCTGCCGTGTAAATTCAAAGTCGTTGTAGCCGCTAATGACAATCGTCAGCAGATGGGGATATGCCTTTTCGATCGCACGAAGAAATTCGATACCGTTCAGCTCAGGCATTTTCATATCGACCATCACCACGTCTATATGGTGCTGACCCAACAGCTCCAGTCCCAACCTTCCATTCGTCGCCTCATAAATATGTTCGATGCCCAGACGGTCCCAGTCCCCGATAATACGAATGGCTTCGCGCAACGGCTCTTCATCGTCAATAATCAATACGTTATACATGACTACTTCCTCCCCGGGGAATTTGCATTCTCATTTCCGTTCCCGTTTCATCCGTAAGTATGAATAATCCTGCCTGATCTCCGTACAAAAGCTTCAGCCGTGTGTTCAGATTTTTCAAACCAATATGCTCGCTCTCCCGTTCTTCCCATTTTTCATGGAATGAATCCAGCACCATTCTCAGCTTGTCCTCTGAAATTCCAGGTCCGTTGTCCCTGACTGCAATTGTGGCATTTGTAGGACTCGATTCGGCTGAAATGACGATCAGAATATCGCTTGATACTTTTTCCAACGCATGCTTGATAGCGTTTTCCACCAACGTCTGCACGGATAATCTCGGGATCGGCAGCTCCATCAGCGTTTCCTCCCATACCACTTCGACCCGCAGTCTCGCCCCGAACCTTGCTTTTTGCAGACCTATATACCGTTCAATGTGCTTGAGCTCTTCGCGGGCAACTACGATATCCTTGCCGTTGATGGAATACCGCAACGTTTGGGCCAATGCATCCACCATATCCGCCATGTCGAACATCTCCCGCTTTAATGCCTGTGTGGATATGGCTTGCAGGGCATTGTACAGAAAATGAGGATTAATTTCAGCCTCCAACGCCTTGAGTATGGCATTCTTTTCGACCAGCTTCATGCGATAGCGCTCATTAATAAGTTCTTCGGTTCTTTGGACCATTTCGTTAAAATGCAGCGACAAATATGCAATCTCGTCATGTCCCTTCACAGGAGCTGTTGCTCCAAAATCTCCGGTGCTAAACCGCTTCATCTGGGTGGACAGCTTATGTAAAGGTCGGGTAATGGCGTTCGAGGTCAGTGTCACTAATATAATAGACACACCTAAAAATAAAGCCCCGATGGCATAGCTCCAATTCCGTGTTGTCGTAGCTGCTTCATAAATCTGGCGGTATGGGATGGGCTTGATGAGCTGCCACCCATCTTTTTCACCAGCATCATAGACGACCAAATACTCCTGATTGCCACTGCTATCTGACCACGTTACTCGCCCGCTTCCTCCCTTGCCAATCTGTGCCAACACTCCGGAATCACGCATCCGCTCATATAGCGGAAAGCTGTTCACATAAAAGGGAACCCCTTTAGGGCTCATTAGCATCAATTGGTCCCCTTTGCCCAGTGGGATGTTCTGCATGATTTCATCCACGGCGCTCGTATTGTAATAAAAGGACAGCACCGCCTGCGGGTGACGGGATGCAATCGACCTCAGCACTCGATGGTATGCCATAAAGCTGGCCTTTGGCGCCACATAGCCCATATCAGAGCGGGACCCCACAAAGGATTGAAATGATTCGTTCGTGGTACTAGCCATCGTCTCTTTATACCAAGGAAGCTTGGGAATATCCGTGTTTATTCCTTTGCGCACCGTAATGTTGTACGTCTCCCTGGTAACCACATAGTATTGATGTCGGTCCGCCACGTACAGATAGATCGCTTCCAGATCATTACGCGAATAAAACATGCTGCGCAAGTAATTTTCAATGACCATTCTCGAAGCATAGTCCCGATTCTCATTGGCAATCGCGTTCATGATATCGTTATAACGAAGCTGCGGAAGAGCCAACTGCTGCATTCCCTCCAAGTAATCCTCCAAATTCTGATTGACCAGCAACAGATTATTGGTCGTGCTGGCGATGCTATGGTTAACCGACTCCTTTTCAATCATCTGATAGGAAATAATTGTGAGTGAGCCCACCACCAGAATAATCACCGAGGTAAAAAGAAGAATGAGCTTGTTCACTAATTTTTGCGTGATCCTCCTCCACATGGAGCGAAGAATCGTTCCTACGCGCTCTGACATCATGATAACCGCCCCTTTTGAAAGCGTACACATTTTTACCCTCAACTGTTTTCTTAAATCCATTGGTCCGGCCCTAGGGGCTATCCTATACTTTCATTATATCTTAAACAGCTTGGAGCGAAAGAGCGGAAAATGTTGAGAAAAAGAGGTGCGTTATGCTGAAAAAAAGGGGAACCTGGGGCGACAAGGGTAGTAAACTGGAATTCGGTTTATTCACACTGCCCGTAATCTTGTGCATTACGATTGCATTTTATATTCCGTTTTTGATGACGATACGCTATTCCCTCACCAAGTGGAACGGCATATCCAAACATCCGAAATTTGTAGGTTTGGATAACTTCAAGCAAATCCTGCTTGGGGACGCCAATTTTGCACATGCAGCCTGGTTTACCGTCAAGTATGCCATCCTGTACATTGTATTGGTGAATGTGCTGGCCATTTTGCTGGCGCTCGTTCTCGATATGAAGCTGAAAAGCTCGGCTTGGCTGCGGGCGGCCTTCTTTATCCCGTATATCCTCAGTCTCGTGATTGTCGGCTTTATATGGAAATTCATCTTCATGCAAGGCTTTGAGTCACTGGGACACAGTACAGGCTGGGGCATCTTCCAGCTAAGCTGGCTGGGTGAGGAAGGGCTCGCGTTTGTTTCCATTTTGGCGGTATCAATCTGGCAATCCATTGGCTTTTACATGGTCATTTATATTGCAGGCTTACAATCTGTGCCAGAGGATCTAAAAGAAGCTGCCATTGTTGATGGCGCGGGGCCGATTCGGAGATTTTTCAGTATTATTCTACCAATGCTTGCACCTTCCATTACGATCTCAGTCTTCATGGCACTGACCAACTCGATCAAAGTGTTTGACGTCATTTTATCTCTGACCGGCGGTGGACCGGGAGGTACGACATACAGCATTGCGTATGATATTTACCGGGACACATTCCAGAACAATCTGTATGGCTACGGAACAGCCAAAGCATTGATTTTATTCGTTGCAGTCCTGATCATTACGATTATTCAATTGTCTATTTTCAAACGCAGGGAGGTTGAAGCCTGATGCAACGCAGCCGTACGGGACGTATTTTGCTAGAAGCGGGCATGATTGTATTATCACTGTTATTTTTGTACCCGCTGTTTCTCGCCATTAACAATTCGTTCAAAAGCTTCGCTGAGGTCATGACCGACGTCATTGCGCTGCCCAAGCAGCTTTCGCTGGATAATTACGTATATGTATGGAAATTCATCGACTATCCACGCCTATTTCTCAATAACACCATTATTACCGTCGTCGGCCTGGCAGGTATCGTGCTGATATCTTCCATCGCGGCCTACAAGCTGGCAAGAACCAAAAGCAAATGGAGCTCCGTGATTTACATGCTGTGCATTATGCCGATGCTGATCCCGTTTCAGTCCATCATGCTCACTGTCTTGCGACTGGCGAAAGACTTAAATCTGGCAGACAGCACTTGGGGACTTGGCTTGCTGTATTGGGGCTTCGGCGCACCGCTGGCAGTGTTTATCTATCACGGCTTCGTGAAAGGTATTCCGGCTGAGATTGACGAAAGCGCCAAAATCGATGGAGCCTCGGGCTTCCGGCTTTTCTTTTCCGTGATTTTCCCCTTGCTGAAATCAGTCACCGCCACCATTGTCATTATCGACGTGATGTGGATTTGGAACGATTTTCTGCTTCCGTTACTCATGGTCAATGGCTCACCCAGCACCAAAACGCTGACGCTGGCCGCCTACACCTTTGTCGGACAGTATACGTCAGACTGGCAATACGCCATGACCGCAATGGTAATGGCTGTTCTGCCTTCGATCATCGTATTTATTTTTCTGCAAAAATACATTGTCAAAGGCGTCGTCGCTGGAGCCGTCAAAGGCTGAGTCAAGGATGCGAAGCCAGATGCAAAAAA